>CAYTSJ010000019.1:0-12839 GCA_964440385.1 uncultured Pusillimonas sp.
CCATCGATATCCGCATCCTTCGGCCCAAAGCCCCAAGCCTCCACCACGTCTCCCATGCCAATGTCAAAAGCACCACCCGACGCCTGGCCAATCTCCAGACCGAGGGCCAGCACTTTGGCCAGATCGTCAGGGACGTCAATCGATGCCCCTATGGGCGCACGGTTTAACTGCATCAAGAAACTGTCGGGGTTCCAGGTAGACATTTGAACATCCACCTGATCGACCGCCTTTTGCAGCGCCGCCTGCACCGGCACCGGGTCAAACCCCGCCTCTGCGTAAAACAACGCCGACCAGCGTGTCCCCATGGTCGCGCCATTGAGGGCATGCCGTACTGGATCAGTAGACGTCTTCAACGTAACGCTCCTTTGCTTTAAGTTGTGCAAGGGTCAACCCCAGCGGGGCCAGAATGTCAGCCAAAGCGTCCTGCACCCCTCGCGCCATCTCCCGACCCCCACAGACCATGACCTTGGCTCCACGTTGTATCGCGTCAATGATGGCAGGCGCTTGCTGGCGCAACACATCTTGCACGTATTGAGGTTGCGCTGCACGCGACACCGCAAGATGCAAGGCCTGCAACTGCCCCTCGGTGGTCCAGCGGGACAACGCTTCACGGTACAGAAAATCACTGTCAGGGCTACGAAGCCCAAAGAACAAGTGAATCGGACGATGCCGTTGATTGGCCCGAATGAAGCCGATCAAGGGGCCGACCCCTGTCCCTGCGCCAATCAAAATCAGTGGCGTGCGATCAACACCGGCATGAAAACCAGGGTTGTGCCGCAAGAATGCACGAATAGTCTGCCCGGGTTGGAGCTGATGCAGCTGACCGGAAGCCAATCCCTCGGGATGCTTACGCACCACAATTTCCAGATAGCCGTCACGCGAGCCCGAGGCCAGCGAATACAGACGCGGCGTCACTGAACCCTCGGGCAAGATGCCCAACAGATCCCCTGCCTCGAACTGCGGCAGGCCCTGCCCGGTCAGACGTTGCCAGACCGAGACCTTGGGTACGGCAAATCGCAAAATGGCCATCGGAACCTGTACCTCTGCACCATAGTCCTGGCGATCAGTCAGCGTCAATTCCCGGGTTGCGGGTAAAACGGGCTGGTATTCGAGCGCAAGGCCTATGCCCAGCGCCTCACCCAATGTTCTGCCCCAGCGAGCGAAATCCTGCGAGGACTGGCGATTAATCATGTCAAAGGGTACCAGGGCAGGCCAGCCATTGGCGCGCGCCATTTCATCGACTTTTCTGGCAAAGGCACAAAACTCGGGGAAGCTGCGATCACCAAAACCCAGTACGGTCAGTGACACAGCCGGTAACGCCGATACCCCCTGGAACCGTTCCAGAAACCCGGCCGCTGAAGCGGGCGCATCCCCATCACCGTAAGTCGACGCAAGAACGATGTAACGCTGCACACGGCGGTAACTGGAAGGCTTGAAATGGGACATCGGCGCGACATGGGTTGTTTGGCCGGCACCCTGCAAGGCCTCGGCCAGTGCTGCCGCAAAGCCCCAGGTGGTGCCTCCTTCCGAACCCACCAGAATCACGGTATCGGCTTGCGACGCGGGAGCGTTACCCTTGAGTTCGGGACGACTGCGACGACCCGCAAACCAGACAATCGCTCCGGTCACGGCCATGACGGGAACACCCAGCGCCATGAACCCCAGCACAAGACCAATGAGGGAAGCCCCCTGACCGGTATGAATCATGTAAATCGTTTCTGACACCTGTTTCCAGAAACCGGGCGATTGCCATGACAACAGCACACCCGTACCGGCATCCACATAGCCCATGCCCTGACGGGTCGTGACCGTAAAGACGTCTTGCACATCATCGGCTGCAGGAAAACTGAGTTCCCTCAAGTCTGCCGCGGCAATGGCTCGCAATGCGGTCATGTCAGACGGCGACATCGCTTTCAAACCACTGACTTGTGCCGGTGCCCGCGGGTTGGCAGGCTCTATAGACAGGATGTCGAAGGTCTCGGCAGCCATCCAGAGGGCACTAACCGCCGAGACAAGAAGCCCGACAACCGCAACACGCGCAATCTCGGTATGCAACCGCCCGGCCAGTGGACCACGCAGCCTGGCAAACCAACGTCCCCAACCGCCAGTACGCCGGGCTACCAATACAGCGCCAGAGATGGACAGAACCAGCATGGCCATGGCCCCCACCACGGCAGCCAAACGACCGCCGTCGCCCATGAAGAGAGACCGATGCAATGTCGTTAACCAGCGGCGTGCCGGATCGGGGTCTGCGCTGGCAAGATCACGGCCGGTTGCAGGATCAACGATGGCTGACCCTGGCTGTTCACCATCGAACCACCAGGCACTGAACTGCCCCGAGGGCGACCGCTTGATCTGCTCAAGCCCTGGATGCGTGGCCTGCACCCGGGCAGCCAACTCTGCCACAGTCAGTTCAGCCTCGACAGCTGGTGCCCCCGCCGACTCAAGCGCCGGAAAGACTGACAATGCCACGCCACTAAGGCTGGTGACAAGCAACAATATCGCCAGGACAAGCCCTGGCCAGCGGTGCAGGATACGCATCATGACGCTCTCCAGTCCGGATCACAGTCCGTAGGTAAATCCGCCGACATAACGACGCCCGGCCACCGATTGACCCGCACCGGCTTTGGTCAGCGGTACCGAAATTTCACGGGGACTGTCGCGCATGTCTTCAGCCGCTGCATCGACATTGATCTTGTAGCCCGCATCAAACAAGGCCTCTTCAAGTTCAACCGTGACCTTCAGGGTTTTCCCCTCACCGACACTGGCCCCGGTAATACCGTTGATTTCAGACGATTTCCCGCCCGTGGCCTTGTACCAATCGGTCAGGTGCTTGTAGTACTTGGATTTCTCACCGGCAACCCAGAGCGTGCGAACATAAGCCCCCTTGGCATCGGTCAGGTAAAGCGCAAGGTAAGCCCCGTCGCCCCCGTAGTTCTTCAGCGTAGTGCTGACGGTGACCGGGCGAGCCATAGCCAGGCCAGGCACGGCCAAGGCTGCCGATAAGGCAAGGCAAGACAGTGTGCGTTTCATGAGCGTATTCCTTTAAAAATTGGGTGTGGTCCGAACCAGCAATCAGTTGATCTCGGCACGGGTCGGTGTTGCAGGCTGCACTGCAGCGCCAGAAACCGCAGGCGCCGGGGGTTGGCTGGCCTGAGGCTTGGCACCCGACAGATAACGCGAGGTATCGGCACCAGGGCGGAAGCGCACCTCCAGCTCCATAATGGCTAAGGTAGCGGGCTCGATTTTCAGCTCAACCCGGTTACCATCGGCATCGCGCCCGCGCACTTCGTAACAACCATCATCAATACGCATGCGCTCTGAAGAAATACCCAGATCTTTGGCGAATGCGGCCACAGTGTCGCGGGACTTCCAGTCGGCCATAGGACTGTGACAATCATCGCTGGCCAACGCAGACCCCGACATGGTGAGTGCAACTGCTGTGGCTAAAGGCAAAAGTGATTTCATTTCAAGACTCCTTTACTATGGAGTCTCCAGAATATCCGGCGAACATGAAGGCAACCTGAACCTTGATCAAAAAGTGCTTCAGGTTCACTTCAGCTTCGCCTCACCGCGACCGCATCGCCACCCAATACCATGCGAATTTTGTTAATTGAAGACGATTCAATGCTCGGCAACGCTGTGCGAGACCAGATCGCCAGCGATGGCCACTCGGTCGACTGGATGCAGCGTCTTGACGCTGCAGCAGGGGCTCTGGATGCCGCCACTTATGATCTGCTGCTGCTCGACCTGATGCTTCCCGATGGCCACGGGATTCCTTTCTTGCGCAAGCTACGCGCCCGGGGCATGTCCACGCCGGTCATCATCCTGACGGCACTGGATCAGATTTCTGACCGCATCGAAGGCTTGAACGCCGGGGCGGACGATTACCTGGTCAAGCCCTTCGACCTCGCCGAACTGTCAGCACGAATCGGCGCCGTTGCCAGACGCTATAGCGGCAATCCCAACCCCATCCTGACCCATGGCGACCTGAAAATCGACCTGTCGGCCCGAAGCATTGCGAAAGGCGGCTTACCCGTTTCCTTGACCGCACGCGAATGGGTATTACTCGAGGCTTTTCTGGCCAGGCCCGACCAGCTGCTGTCCAAAACCCAACTCGAAGACAAGCTTTATGCCTTCGACGCGGAAGTCGAAAGCAACACCATTGAAGTCCACATCAGTCGCCTGCGCAAAAAGCTGGGCGCCGCAATCATCGACACCGAACGCGGTCTTGGATACCGACTGGGCCGCGCATGACAACGTCACGCAGTCTTCAAAGCAAGCTGGGAATTTCACTGGGGTTCCTGCTCTGCATGATCTGGATCTGTGCCGCCGCCCTGACGGCAATTCTGAACCGGCAGACGCTGGATGAGGTTTTTGATTCCGCGCTGCAAGAAACCGCCCAGCGCCTGTTACCCATTGCCGTTTCCGACATTCTCGCAAGGGACCCGGAACCCGTCAGCCAGCGGCTCGCCGAAATTCGTGAGCACGTCGAGCTCCTGTCTTATCTGGTGCGAGATGATCAGGGGCGCGTCCTGTTACAGTCCCATGACGCTGACCCCCTGATATTTCCGGAATGGGATGGCAATGGCTTTCGGCAGACGCCAACACACAGGGTATATAACGACTCTGCCCTGCAGAACTCGATACGGATCAGCGTTGCAGAACCCTTGGCGCACAGAGAAGACGCCGCCCGCAAAATTCAGTTGACTTTAGGCATGCCCTTGCTGGTTTTATTGCCGATTGCCATTCTGGCGATCGTCTTTATTGTTCGCGGCAGCCTGGAACCCCTGCGACGGTTCAGAAACCGGCTGGCCACACGGGGGCAGCTCGACTTGTCTTTCGTCCCCGCCGACGAGCTACCGGCCGAGATGACCCCGATCGCAAACACGATGAATGACTTGCTGGCCAGACTTTCCGCAGCCTTTCAAGCCGAACGAAGTTTTGCAGCCAACGCGGCTCACGAATTGCGCACACCCATTGCCGGCGCCATCGCGCAAGTCCAACGTTTGCGCGCGGAAACTCAAGAGCCGGAAACCAGAACCAGAGCGTTGGACATTGAAACCACGCTCAAACGCCTGACGCGTTTGTCGGAACGACTGCTGCAACTGGCCCGTGCAGAAGGTGGGCCGCTGCGGCTTGATCGAACCACTGACCTGCGGCCCATCGCCAGGCTGCTGACCGATGATCTGATCAGGACGGTTGGCGCCGAGCGTATTGCGCTAGAACTCCCTTCAACGCCGTTCTTGTCAGACCTTGACCCCGATATCTTTGCGATTGTCTTCAGAAACCTGGTTGAAAACGGGTTGCGCCACGGCAAGGCCGGCACCCCGGTGTGTGTCGTCATGGACGACAAGGGGAGCCTGACGGTGACCAACGATGGACCTGTCGTACCCGAGTCAGTGCTTCAACGTCTTACCCAACGGTTCGAGCGCGGCATCACCCCTGGCGATGGCAGTGGTCTGGGGCTGGCAATTGTCAAGGCCATTGCCCAACGCACCGGTAGCCAGTTGACACTGACATCCCCAATCGCCGGGCAGCAGACCGGGTTTCAGGCCACTTTCATTTTGGCGGGCCATCTTGCCAGCGGCGTACAACGCGCTGAAAAATGAGGGCATTCGGTATTTGCAGCAAAGCGCCCTCGTTTCCCTCGGAGCAATCGCGCAGGGTGACATACAACAAACCAATATCAACCACCTCGCCCTTGGCGCCCGGTTTTTCAGCCGTATCCAGAAGTTCCACAGAATCGCCCAGCAAAAAAGGCCTGGCGGTAAAAATCAGGATGGCGCAGAACAGGTTGGAAAGCACACTCCAGGCGGCGAAAAAAGCCACGGCAGCCACAGCGGCAAACCCGGTGAACGCTGTCCATAACACAGTCGCCGAAACACCCAGGCGACCCAGCACCAACAAAAGCGCGGTGATGATGATCACCCACCGAATCACCGACCCAACGGGCATGGCCAGATGCCTGGGCAAGTCGTAAAGCACGCTGGCGCGCTGCAGGATTCGGCGCAGACCACGTTGCAACACCCACGCGCCCACGATGATCGCCAACAACTGAAGCGCCAGAAACAACGAGCCCAGCCACTGATGGGCCCAGACAGGAAAATAAGGGGTCAAAGAAGCCAGCACAAAAACTCCATCATGCACATGATCACACCGCAACTCTGGGGCAAAATCGCAAACCCACCAGGCTGTCGGGGGGTAAACTGAAAGAGACCGTACTTTACCGAAGTTTGACGCATTACGTCCTGGAAGCATGTGGCGCTGGCCATCATTCGGTCAGGCCGCCAGTTCACCAAAATCGGTCCAACCCTCGTAAAGGCAGGGGTCAAGGCAAGTTGTGCATTATTGTCGGTTTGCCGCGCGCTACGCCCGGCCGGCCAGCGAAGGAACATCTCGGACCCGATCTGAAGCGTGCATAAAAAACCGGGCCGCAGTGGCCCGGAAGACATTTGAAAGGGTAGTTATTTGATGCGGGCCGTTGGCATGACCAAGGCATCCCCATCGATCACCACCTTGCCTTTGACGGTACACACGGTACTCAGTAACACACGCCGTTTCTCGGGCATCAGTTCTTTGACGGTGACCGTGGCATGAACGGTCTCGCCAGGACGCACCGGCGCCAGAAAACGCAGGCTTTGATTCAGGTAAATGGTGCCTGGACCTGGCAAGCGGCCTGCGATGGCAGCAGAAATGACACTTGCCGTCAGCATGCCGTGAGCAATGCGCCCTTTGAAGGGCGTTGTCTGGGCAAACTCTTCATTCAGGTGCACCGCATTGTTGTCGCCCGAAGCGCCGGCGAACAAGACGATATCCGCCTCAGTAATGGTTTTTGCAAAGGTCGCTGTGTCACCTACTGCAAGATCTTCAAAGTCGTAGCCGTTCAGTTCATTCATTGTGCCCTCTGGGTCTGGTCTGTAGAGCTGTTGTGTTAGTTAATGGATACTTGTCTAGATGCTGTCTGGAGCGGCAAGTATCGGTGCCAGACTGGCAATGCCGGTTATTTTCTCGACGACCTCGGCGCGGCCACGGGAGATCATCGTACTTTGCTTCTCGCGCGCTTGCTTTTCGTAAAACCGGCGTAACTCTTTGTCATTGCGGCGAATATGCACGGACAACCAGTCACGCAACACGGCCGACAGCTGGGCCGCGACCGTCACTTGACCCGCACGCAAGTTGGCCTCGAGGGTACGTAATTCGCTGACGAACGCGTCATGACCTTTTTTATGCCCCTCGAGCCGAGGGAACCCTGCCTGAGCCATGATGTGCTCTTCTTCGCGCAAGTGCTCATCGGTGTCGCGGATCAGCTGTTGAAGCAAGCGTCCCACCACCAGTTTGCCCCGACCCTGGCTGGTTGCGGTGTGCAACTCATTAACCAGGTCAACCAGCTTGCGATGATCGGCATCTATCGGGCCCCGATCAATCACCATGTCTTCGCCCCATTCGAAATACGCCATCTCTACAATCTCCGTAATTTATCGTTGTTGATACGCAGTTTCTTTAAACTGCCTGCGAAGTTAAAGCCAGACTATGCCGACTACCGTCATGACCCGACTCATCGGCCCCAAGACGGAATACCGACACCGTCTCGACGAGATCTTTTGCCTGCTCTTCAAGGGACTGAGCGGCCGCCGAAGCCTCTTCAACCAAAGCGGCATTGGACTGGGTGACCTGATCCATTTGAGTCATCGCCAGGTTGATTTGGTCGATACCATGGGACTGGTCGGCACTGGCCGCACTGATCTCGCCCATGATGTCAGCCACGCGACGAACACTGACTACGATTTCATCCATCGTGCTCCCGGCCTTTTCAACCAGCTCGCTACCCGCGCTGACATTCTGAACCGAAGTCTCGATGAGCACCTTGATTTCTTTGGCGGCGTCGGCACTACGGCTGGCCAGGCTGCGCACTTCGCTGGCAACCACCGCAAAACCCCGGCCTTGTTCGCCGGCACGGGCGGCTTCAACCGCCGCGTTCAGCGCCAGAATATTGGTCTGGAATGCAATCGAGTCGATCACGCCAATAATGGCCGCAATTTTGGCTGACGACGCGTTGATGTCTTCCATGGTGTGCACAACTTGCGAGACAACCTCACCCCCGCGCAGTGCCACCTGAGCGGCCTGCTCCGCCAGTTGGTTGGCGTGTTGACCGCTTTGATAGTTTTGCTTGACTGTGGTGGACAAGTCTTGCATTGACGCAGCGGTTTGCTGCAATGCAGCGGCCTGCTCTTCGGTGCGCGAAGAAAGATCGAGGTTACCCGCCGCAATTTCCTGCGTTGCCGTCGCAATGGACTCAGTACCACGACGCACCCTGCGCACAATGTTCACAAGGCTTTGGTCCATTTCTTTGAGTGCCTGCAGCAGCTGACCGGCTTCGTCTGCACTGGTGACATCGATACGCGCGTCAAGCTGGCCACTTGCCACAGAACGGGCAACCTGGACGGCCTGGCGCAAAGGAATCGTGATTGATGCCGTAATCCAGCGCGCCAGCAGGAAAGAAATCAACAAGGCTGCCGCCCCGATACCCAAAAGGACCCAGTGGGTGGTGTCCGCATCAGCAACGGCTTTAGCCCCCGCCGATTCGACCAGCTTGTCTTCGACGTCAACCAGCTTTGCAAGACTGGCCTGCATTTGATCCAGGGCAGGAATGGTGGTGGACTGGAGGATTTTGTAAGCGGCCTGCCGATTACCCGACTCGATAAGCCGGGAAACTTCATCACCCGACGACAGATATTTCATGCGCGCTTCGTTCATGTCGGTGAGCAATTGACGTGCCTCGGGTAACTTGACCGAATCTTGAAGAAATTTGTAGTTGCGATTGAACTCTTCGACGGCCGACGCGCGCGCCACGCGCAGCTTTTCACGGAAAACCGGATCTTCAGAAGCGTAAATTTCAAGCGTTCTGAGACCGTTGTTCAGAGAGATGGAGCGCAAGGTATTGGCCGCCTTGGCTTTGGCCCAATCAGCATCAATAATGTTGGCGGTAGTTGCGGCAAGACTGTCAATGCGCAAAACACTGATGACCACAAGAATGAGCATCATTAGCATCAGCAAACCAAAACCTACTGACAGACGTACACCCACCCGCCAGTCACGCGGGGAAAAAGAAACGGCTTGATTAGGAGTTGAAGGCATGTTGCAACACTTAAAGAAAGACTGTAAACAGACCGAACCAGAACATACAAAAATTGTTTCGGGGCTTTACTTGATGATACATCCACACGATATCAAAAAATTGTTGTGTCAGTTTTACTTTATCTGGAACAAAACAAAGTTGATGTCCAGCACGCTAAAAAACACCACTGCCGACCCGACTGCTCTTTGGAATTAAAATCTGTGCGCATCCGACGTTGAATGCAACCGACTGGTCTTCAACGACCCTCCTTTCAGACGAATCCCGCCACGAATGATTTACGCTTCGCCCCACGCCCGCACTGTATCGATACTTGGCACCGGGCATGTGCTTCCCTCAGAAAAGGTCAGCAGCCTGGAACTGGACAAGCGCCTTGATCTGAGCCCCGGCACTGTTGAACGGGTTGGCGGCGTCCGGTACCGCCATTTCGCCAGTTCGACCGAAAACGCAGCGCAACTGGGTGCCCTGGCCTGCCGCGAAGCGCTTGAGGCCGCAGGTCTGACCCTGGATGACATTGACTGCCTTGTTGCCGCCAGTGGCACAATGGACCAAGGCATGCCCAGCAACGCCGCTCTGATCCATCAAGCGCTAGGCCTGTCAAAACGGGGCATACCAGCCTTCGACATCAATGCGTCGTGCCTTGGCTTTCTGGCCGCTTTAGACACCTTGTCGTGGCCTGTCATGGCAGGGCGATACAACCGTGTGCTGGTCGTTGCCGCCGATATTGCTTCTTGCGGACTTAACTGGAACAGCCTTGAAAGCAGTGCCATTTTTGGTGACGGCGCAGCGGCAGCCGTCATTGGCGCGCCCAGGCAGTCGTCGTCTTCAATTCTGGCTGCTGAACTGCTCACGTTGTCGGAGGGCGCCGATTTATGCAAGATCCCTGCCGGTGGCAGCCGCTTTCACCCTACCCGGACTCGCCTGTCATTTAATGCACTGACCCAGTTCCACATGAATGGCCAGGGGGTGTTCCGACTCGCCGCCAAGCACCTGCCCGGCTTCGTTGACCGGTTACTGGATCAATCCCGGCTGGGACGCAACGATCTTGACTGGATTGTGCCGCACCAGGGTAGCCAGCTTGCGTTGACACACATGACCCGGCGACTGGGTTTTGCGACACAAAAAGTCGTTGATATTTTTTCCGACCATGGCAATCAGGTCGCCGCTTCGCTACCCACCGCGCTGGATATCGCCATTCGCGATGGTCGAATTCGACGCGGTCAGTATATCTTGTTACTCGGCACCGGCGCCGGTTTGTCACTGGGCGGCATTGTGCTGAAATATTGATGAAACTGCTGATTACCGGCGGTACGGGATTCCTGGGGCGACACATCGTCTGGCGCGCGGCCGCTGAAGGCGCCGACGTGATTTTTACTGGCCGAAACCCTGAGGCTGCGGCCGAGGTCATACGCCATGCCAAAAAATCTGTGCACTGGCAGCCTTTGATCCACGGAGACTCCGGAGCTGAAGCGACATTGACCAAACTTTCGTCCAACGCCGACGCTATCGTTCATTGTGCCGCACTGTCATCGCCGTGGGGACGGGCAAGCGTATTTCACCAGGCCAACGTTATCAGCACGAAAGAAGTCATCCAGGCCTGTCAATCCAATGCCATACCGCGCCTGGTACATGTTTCGACCCCCAGCATTTATTTTGGATTCTCAGACCAGCTCAACATCAAGGAAGATGCCGCGCTGCCTCCGCCGGCAAATCACTACGCCCGCACGAAAAACGAGGCCGAAACGCTGGTCCGCCAGGCCGGGATGCCAGCCGTCGTCATCCTGCGGCCGCGCGCCTTGTTCGGCCCCTGGGACCAGACCCTGGTGCCCCGCCTGCTTCGCGTAATGCAACGTGGTCCAATACCTGTCATGCGTAGTACACCCATCACGCTGGACCTCACCTACATTGACAATGCCGTCGAAGCCGTATGGCGTTCAATCACCCGGCCTCTACCTGCTCGCATCAACACGTACAACGTCAGTAATGGTGAGCCCCGCGAGCTCCTGGAGTTACTGGAATTCATGGCTGGGGCGTTTGACATACCGCTACGAACACGAAGGCTGCCGTGGCCTGTCGTGAGCACCCTGGCGCGCTTCATGGAGCTGGCTGCGCATGCACGCGGTGGCAATGAGCCCATGCTGACACGCTACAGCGCGGGCGTATTGGCTTTCAGTCAGACCCTGGATGTGTCAGCCTTGCGGCGGGACCTGGGCTGGCAACCGCGGGTATCAATCAATGAAGGGATAGAACAGCACGCCCGCTGGTGGCGCAGCCAGAATTCATGACCACGATCACGCTGAATGTCCTTCGCGTCGGCGCCTGCCGGCATCTGGAATGCATGGCGGTGCGCGGCGGCCGCTGGAAAAGTGTCGAGTTTCCGGCGCTGTGCGGCCTGATCCGGCACCCCGAACACGGCTGGCTGCTTTACGACACGGGCTATTCTGGCCACTTTTTTGAGGCCACCCAAACATTTCCCGAACGGCTGTACCGTAGCGCCTTGCCTGTGAACCTGCCGCCCCGCGAACAGCTGTTGGCCCAATTGGCACGCTACGGCCTGACAACAGCCGACATCAAGACCATCATCGTGTCGCATTATCACGGTGACCATATCGCCGGTTTGCGCGACTTTCCGAACGCCCGGTTTATGGCCATGCGCGCTGATACAAACCATTTCATGGGGTTGGCAAAAAAACGCTGGCGTGCAACGCTCGGGGGGCATTTGCCCGGGTTACTGCCCGACGACTACCTGACGCGTCTCACACTGGCCGATGATTGCCCGATGCATACCTTACCCGCATGGCTGTCGCCCTTCACCCGCGGGTTTGACCTGCTGGGTGATCAGAGTCTTTTCGGTGTCCCCCTGCCCGGGCACAGCCACGGGCAAATGGGCTTGTTCATCCCCGATGCCCAGGGTCGTCCGGTATTCCTGGTGGCAGATGCCTGCTGGTCTTTACCGGCCCTGCGTGAGGGTAACCCGCCTGCACGCATCACGAGCCTGATCAACGCCAACCGTCGCGCGTATGCCGACACTTTCCAGGGGCTGCATCATCTGGCGCAGACAGAGCCAGCGATCGCTCTCCTGCCTTCCCATTGCACAAGCGCCTGGCAAGAGTTCAACGATGATGCCTGACAGCCTGATCACTGCCGCGCATTTTGCGCACACGCGATGGCGTCTTGATTTTCGGGACGCTGCACTACTGCACGCGTGGCAACACCGGCAAATCAAACGCTTCCTGAGCAATGTCCTGCCGCGCGCACCCTACTACGAGGGCCGACGCTACACGCATTTGTCAGAGATCCCGATCATGGATAAGGCGGCCATGATGGCAGACTTTGATCGACGCAACACCCGTGGTGTTCGACTTGATCAGGCCATGCCCATAGGCCTGAAAGCAGAACAAACCCGGGACTTCCGGCCCGAGCTGGGTGATCTGACCGTGGGCTTGTCTAGCGGCACCTCGGGGAACCGGGGCGTTTTTCTGGTCAGTCGTGAAGAGCGATTGCGCTGGGCCGGCATCATGCTGGGTCGCGCAATGCCGAGGCATTTACTGGGGCGGTTACTGACGCCATGGCAGCCGCCACTGCGTATCGCCTTTTTCCTGCGCGCCAACAGTAACCTTTACGACACGTTGAACAGTCGACGCATCTCGTTCACGTTTCATGACCTGCTCAAAGGTGTCGATGCCGCCCTGCCCATGCTGAA
>CAYTSJ010000020.1:0-12751 GCA_964440385.1 uncultured Pusillimonas sp.
CGCAGCCAGGTCAATTTCGCCAGATTTGCAGCGAAGGTTTTGTGTCAATATGACCAAACCCCGGCACGACAGGAATTCGGCAGCCATGGCTTCAGCGTCGAAACCTTTTCGCTGTGTGGGTGAAAAGGTCAGCGCTACGTTTCGAGGGGCAACCTCTTGGCTGCGTTTTCGACGCCGGCGTTTGAGTGCCCTGGTTTGTGCCTCTCGGGCGATTTCAAAAACAGTCAGTTCGGGTTCACACATCAGCAGCCCGGGTGGAGTTGAACAGGTTCATATGGTTGAAAAAAACACAGTGCAGGCCCTTGAAGGCGCCTGGAAACAGCATGCCGTGCGTGTTGAGGCGCAAGACTGGCCATCGTCCGCGTTGTATGTGGTGGCAACCCCAATCGGGAATCTGGCCGACTTGTCATTGCGGGCCTGGCATGCGCTGGCTCTTTGCAATGTGATTGCTGCGGAAGATACCCGTTCTAGTCGGCAGCTTCTTGACGCCTGGGGAATACAAACACCGTTAATTGCAGCACACCGTCACAATGAAGCCAAGGCAGGTAGTGACATTTTGGCGCGTTTGTCAGAGGGTCAGCGTGTGGCGCTGATTTCAGACGCAGGTGCGCCGGGGGTCAGTGATCCTGGTGCGCGTATCGTCAGGGCGTGCCAGCAGGCGGGGTATCGGGTCATTCCCATCCCTGGTGCCAGTGCAGTGATTTCCGCCCTGATGGCCAGTGGCGCGACGTCAGACGAAAATCCCGCCTTTGTGTTTGCCGGTTTCATGCCTTCTAAAGCGGGCGCCCGTCGCAAGTGGCTGTCGCAGTGGTGTGCCATTGCAGCCCCCGTGGTGATGTTCGAGTCGCCTCACCGTGTACGCGCCGCTTTTGCCGATGTGCTTGAGGTTTGCGGTCCCGATCGACGGGTGACCATCGCCCGCGAGTTGACCAAGCGCTTTGAGCAGGTGGTGACTCTCCCTTTGTCTGAAGTCTCCGCCTGGTTCGAGGCGGATACGCATCACGAGCAAGGTGAGTTTGTTTTGATTGTGCATGCGGCACCGTCACCTGAAAGCGGGGTGGTTGATGCTGCAACCTTGAGCTTGCTCGATGCGCTGCTGGAAACGGTCAGCGTACGTGATGCTGCCAAGGTGGCTGCCAAAGTCAGTGGCTTGCCCCGCGATGTTTTGTACAAATTGGCGCTTGAGCGCGATAATGCCGATCGCTAAAGTTCTGGCTTCCGGAACTTGTTTGTTTTTTGCTGAAGTTTTGTTCAACGACCTGTTTTTAAAAGGTGTATTTCCATGTCCAACACGCCATTCCTTGAATTAGCCTCCAAACGTCGTACCCAGTATGCCTTGGGCAAGACCCTGCCGCTCGCTCAAGACGAAGTGACACGCATCATCCAGACGGCTGTCCGTGTAAGCCCGACCTCGTTTAATTCGCAAAGCTCACGTGTCGTGATTCTGTTCGGTGCACAAAGCGAAAAATTCTGGGGTATTGTCAAAGAAGAGTTGCGCAAGATTGTGCCTGCAGCTAATTTTGAATCCACAGACAAGCGCATTTCCGGTTTTGCCGCTGGCGCAGGCACCGTATTGTTTTACGAAGACCAAGACGTGGTTAAAGGCTTGCAGGAAAAACTTCCGCTTTACGCGGATAACTTCCCTATCTGGTCTGAACAGTCTTCGGGTATGGCCCAGTTGGCTGTCTGGACAGCGTTGGCCGAAGTGAATATCGGTGCCAGCTTGCAGCACTACAACCCCATTGCCGATGCTCCGGTCGCAGCCGAATGGAACATTCCTGCACACTGGAAACTTCGTGCGCAGATGCCCTTTGGCGCTATTGAAGCACCTGCCGCCGAGAAAACTTTCATTGAAGACGCTGTGCGTTTCCGCGTCTTTGCATAAATAGCAGGGTAGTGTTCACCTGAAAGGCGGTGTTGTCTTTCGGGCGGTATTAACGGGTAACCGATTCGAGTCTGGCCTTGATGTGCCGCCGGGTCGGTTGCCCGTTTTAGCGTGAGGCGATGGCAGGGTTGGTGCCGATGATGTCGTACAGCCTGACCGCCGCATTCACGGCCTGAGTGCGGTCGGGGTAGGGTCCAAGCTGAACCCGAAACAGATCTCTGCCCTCGGCGACCTGGATATTTCCGCTTTCTTGTCCTGCAATCAGGGTATTAAGCTTTTGTGCCAATGCCTGGGCATTTTCTGCACTGCCAAACGCGCCAAATTGCAAATAAAAACCATTGCCGCCCAAGGGGGTTGATGATGGTGAGCCTGCTTGTGCCCCAGGGGCGTTGGTCTGACTGGAATTGACGCCGTCATCGCCCGTTGACGATAGCCCGATGGCGGCCAGGGCATCGGGGACAATCGGTGTCATGACAGGTTCCGTGGCTGGAGCGACGGGCTGCGTTCTTGCCGGCGGTTGGTTGGGGCTTGGCGCAGGAGCGGGATTGCGTTGCGCCATCAGCGTTCCGGTCGTGTCGTTTTTCCAGGTCCCTTGGGCAATGTCGGTATGGGTAATGGCTTCAACAATGACCTTGCCACTTCCAGGGCCGATCAGGCCGAGTTTGGCGGCAGCGACATATGACAAGTCGATGACGCGTCCGGGATGAAATGGCCCGCGGTCATTGATGCGAACGATGATGGTTCGTCCGGAGGCCGGACGCGTGACTTTAGCGTAACTGGGAATGGGCAGGGTAGGGTGTGCCGCAGACATTCCGTACATGTCGTAGCGTTCGCCATTGGCAGTTTTGTTGCCATGAAACTGACGCCCGTACCAGGAGGCCGTGCCCTCTTCCCGATAAGGGGTGTTGCCCCTTATCGGCACATACTCTCGTCCAAAGACGTTATAAGGTCTGAAATTGGCGGGGGCGTAAGGTTCGATACGCGGCACGGCATCGGGGATAGCTTCGATGTCTGCGGGAATATCGCCGCCGGGGCCATCGTTTTGGTAATAGCCCCCTGATCGCCTGCCCGAAGAAGAGCAGCCGGCCAGAATGGCCAGCAGCAGTATCAGGCAGAAATAACAGGCTCGGCGACCAACCATAAGGTGTTAACCGGTGAGGGGCAGATTTCGATGACGTACCAGCAAGGGAGAATGATGGGCGAAGCGCTGAGCCAGTTGCTCGACGACATACACAGAGCGATGCTGCCCCCCGGTACAACCAATGGCTATTGTGAGGTAGTTGCGGGTGTCTTGTAAATACAAGGGTAGCCAGCGGCGAATGAAGCTGCTGATATCTTCGACCATGTTTTCAACGCTGCCAAACTGGGCCAGCCACTGTGCAACCGGGGCGTCCCGTCCGGTCAGGGGTTTCAGGTCGCGGTCGTAATGCGGGTTGGGCAAGCAACGAACATCAAAGACCAGATCGGCATCGCCTGGCACCCCGCGTTTATAGGCAAATGACTCGAAGGTGAGCACGACGTCAGCCTGGCCAGCCTGGATCAGCTCGCGCATCCAGGCGCGCAGTTGCCCCGGCGTAAGGTCTGAGGTGTCGATGACATGTTCCTGGTCACGTAATGGGGCGAGCAGTTCCCGTTCGGTATGAATGCACTCCAGCAACGAGGGGGACTCTCCTTTTTGCTGCAGGCGATCGGTCAGCGGGTGTCGGCGGCGTGACTCTGAATACCGTTGCATCAGGGCATGGTCATTGGCGTCAAGGAAAATCACCTTGAGCTCAACCCCTTGCGCTCGCAAGCTTGTCAGGATGTCGGGAAGCCCTGCCAGCTCACCCGGTGAGCGAACGTCGATAGCGACAGCGACACGATCAAGCTGATCTTCACGTACGGTTGCGATGAACTCATGAAGAAACTTGACCGGCAGGTTGTCGACACAGGTATAGCCGGAGTCTTCCAGCAAGCGCAGTGCCACAGACTTTCCGGAGCCGGATATACCGGTGATGATGACGATGTTCATTGGTTTTCGGGCCTGCTGCTTTCCATGATGGCCAGGGCTTGTCGCTCGATGAATTCTCCCATGGTGTCAATGCCGCGCAAGGAAAGTATGGTGTTACGAACGGCGGCCTCGACGAGTACGGCCAGATTCCGGCCGGCAGCCACCTGGAGCATGACGCGCCGGATCGGTGTTTCGAGGATGTCTTGGGTAAGATCTTGCACAGGTAAGCGTTCGAAGGCATCGGCATTTGAACGCACGAGTTGTACGACCAGTTTCAGACGCATTTTTCGACGTACCGAGGTCTCGCCGAAAATAGTGCGAATATCCAGCAGACCCAACCCTCGGACTTCAAGCAAATTTTGTAGCAAGGGCGGGCAATGCCCCTCGATGATGCCAGGCGCTGTGCGAGACAACTCAACCGCGTCATCGGCCACCAACCCATGACCACGTGAAATCAGTTCAAGGGCAAGTTCACTTTTACCCAGCCCTGATTCGCCGGTAATCAGTACTCCCAGGCCAAGGACGTCCATAAAGACACCGTGTACGGTTGTCGTGGGTGCTAAACGTTTGCCCAGATAAATGCGCAAAAGATCGATAAGTTGGGCCGCTTCGATGGGCGTGGACAACAGGGGGACTTGTTGGGCATTACAAAAATTGACCAGGTCTTCGGGGGGCTCAAGACTTTCGGCCAGCAAAATTGCCGGGACGCCGCCCGTGACCAGATCTTCAAGGTGATGCAACCGTCGCTTGGGTTCGAACCTCAGGTAGTAAAGAAGCTCTTCCTTGCCAAAAACCTGGATGCGGGAAGGGTGGATCAGGTTCAGGTGTCCGACCAGGTCAGCACCGGCCATGCCGATATCGGGGACGACACGATGCGCTGCGCCAAGGCCGGCAACCCATGTCAGGGGGATTCTTTCGGCGTTGTCGCTAACGAGCTCTTGGACAGTCAGCATGAGATTTTTCAAGGGGTGGCTTCGGACGTTAAAAGCTGGTGGATGACCACCGGATCGGGCTCGGAGAGCAGCTTTTCGCGGAGCGCTTCGTTTGAAGCCATCCGGGCAATTTCCGAGAGCAGGTCAAGGTGAACCTGGGTAGCCGCTTCGGGAACCAGTAAAACGAACAGTATGCTGGCCTGGCGTCCGTCGTTGGGGTCGAACCTGACGGGTTCGGCCAACCGGAAAAACGCGATGGCGGGTTCTTTAAGGCCCTTGATACGGCCGTGGGGCACAGCAATAAGATGGCCCAGCGCCGTAGACCCGAGCCGTTCCCGACCCATGAGGCTTTGGAAGACGGCCATACGTGCGATACCGTGGTGGTTTTCGAAGAGCAGGGCGGCTTGTTCGAAAGCGCGTTTCTTGCTGGTGGCCTCGAGATCCAGCACGATGTTTTGCAGAGGCAAGATGCGCGACATTAAGTTCATGATGGACATTATATGGGGGCGAGAGGTTATACAAAAGAGGCGCCCGTATGTACGAAAGCCCCAACACCGTGGGTGACTGGGGCTGACAGGTTAAGCCATTCAGGTTGCAGGATGACTGCAGAGCTTATGACGTTTAATGTTGATTACTCTTCTTCGGCAGGGATCTCGTGCCGTTTGAGTGGATCGTGACCGTGGTCTTGGACTTTGTCTTTGTATTTCAGGACCTGGCGGTCGATTTTGTCGGCCAGCAAGTCAATGGCAGCATACAGGTTTTCGTCAGAGGCTTCGCAGTGCAGGTCTTTGCCGCGCAAGCGCATGGTGACTTCGGCGGTGTGCTTCAGACGCTCTACAGAGAGCATGACCTGGGTGTCAATGACGTGGTCAAAATGCCGGGCGACTCGTGCCAGTTTTGTTTTGACGTATTCATTGATGGCGGGAGTGACTTCGAGGTGATGACCGGTAATACTCAGGTTCATGTTGAGCTCCTATGAAAAACAACAATGGGCGCAGGGGCACCGCGAAAGGTTACTGCGTATCTTCTTTGGTGGTTGCTCACAACGCCAGTGTATCGTTTACTGGTTTGAAATCAAGTGGGGCAAGTGTAGGGTTTATGCCAGATCAAACAAGCCGGAGCATACGATCCTGATTTACATGCGGAAATTTTTGCCCAGATAAACCTGCCTTACCGCTTCGTTGTCGATGATTTCATCGGGGTGGCCATTTGTAAGGACCTTGCCTTCGCTGATGATGTAGGCGCGGTCACAAATGCCCAGCGTCTCGCGCACGTTGTGGTCAGTGATCAGAACGCCAATATTGCGTGCTTTAAGAAAATGCACAATGCGCTGGATTTCTATAACAGCAATCGGGTCAACCCCGGCGAACGGTTCATCAAGCAAAATGAACCGGGGGTTGGTGGCCAGGGCGCGGGCAATTTCTACGCGGCGTCGCTCGCCACCCGAAAGGGAAATGGCGGTATTTTTTCTGATGTGCTGAATTTGAAGCTCGTCGAGCAACGATTCAAGCTGCTGGTTGAGCGCCTCTTTGCCAAGGGGCTTGCCCGAATTATCAAGCTGCAATTCAAGCACGGCCTGGATGTTTTGCTCGACAGTAAGACGGCGGAAAACAGAGGCATCTTGAGGCAGGTACGAAAGACCCAGCCGGGCACGTTTATGCATGGGCATGGCCGTGATGGGGACGCCATCGATTTCGATGCGACCGGAGTCGGTGGGTACGATGCCTACGATCATGTAGAAACTGGTGGTTTTGCCTGCCCCGTTGGGGCCCAGCAAACCAACAACCTCACCACTGTCCACAGAAATGGAAACGTCTTGAACGACGGTACGTTTGCCGTAGGTTTTTTTAAGACCGGTAGCAATCAGGCTGCCAGGGCTGTCGCTGGAGGCGCGCAGGCCGGTGCGTTCGGGTGAGGAAGAAAGCATGGCACCCGCCTTATTGTTTTTTGGTTTGTTGCTTGCATGCCGCTGCAGCGGCCTCGGCTTTGGCACCTGGCGTGGCCAGTGAGCGAACACGCCCGCCCCGAGCGGCCGAGTTCGGACCGCCGGCAGCCTGGTAGATGCTGGTGGTCTGGAAATACTTCACGCGTTCACCACTGATGGTGTCGAAAGGCTTGCCGCAAATGAATTTGGTGACTGTCGCCTGACCAATCATTTCTATGGTTTCAGCTTTGCCGTCGTACTCGGCGCGTAACCCTTTGGCTTCAATCACTTCAAATTTCTCGGGCGTCTCCTGGCGGATGAATACCAGCTTGCCAGCGTCGACCGTTGCTGTGCCGTACTGGAAGCCTTCAGCATCTTCGCGCATGACCAGGACATCAGAGTTGAGTGTCATTTGCCCGCGCGTCATGACGACGTTGCCGGTAAACGTGCTTTCTTTCTTGAGGTCGTCGTAATTGAGGGTGTCAGACAAGATCAAGGTGTCGGGCTCGTCGACGGCTTGCTTGTTTGCAGGTTTCTGGGCGTAGGCCGCGGTATTAATGCAAAGCAGCGCGCAGGCCAGTAAATAAATGAAATTGAAACGTTTTGATGTCATGGTGTTTGCGTATCAGGCCCGCTGCCGTTGGGTGTGTCGGAGCGTTTACGGGATTCATCGCCAGAGATTTTTACATCGCTGGCGGAAAAAACTTCAAGTGTACGGGAGTCGTTATCGTAACGCATACCTTTGCCGTTGATACGAGACTTGCCGTTGACCACAAGGGCAGGCAGATCGGTATAAGCGACATCTTCATCAGGCAACATGATCAGTTGCTCGCTGGTGACATCAAGCGCGGGTCGATCTTCGTAGGGAACCCGGTGCAAATGAGCATCGCCGTTGAGGGTAATGCGACTGCCGCCTTTGTCCATAATGGCTTTGTTGCCAGTTGCGACAGTGACCGGTGATCCCACCCTTTGGCCGACAGCCCTGGCATTGTCAACCTCGTACGAATCATCGTCAGGATAGTGAGTCATCCAGTCGCCCTCGAGACGGTTGATCGCTTCGCCGGCTGTGTTGGTGCGAACCATGACGAAGCGGTCAGCCCAGGCATCGGGCTCGTGAGTCAGACGGCGAGGATCATCAAGCACCACAGAGCGCAAGGTGTGTTCGGCAGCCCACCAGGTCAGGATAACCAGAGAGGACAGGAGGGCAAGGGCCACAAGGGAGGGAATCCGTTGTTTCATTATTGCGTGACATCACCCAGAATGACCGAATTGGCTGTCAGAAAAGGCCCGAGACGGCCTTGAGCCGCCAGGATCAGGTCACAACATTCTCGTGCGGCGCCATGGCCGCCATTGACAGAGGCCACCCAGTGAACCGCCTGCATGATGTAGGGGGGGGCGTTGGGCACACTGGCTGAAAAACCGACACGTTGGAGTGCGGCAAGATCCATGATGTCGTCACCCATGAAACCCACCTGATCAAGACTGCAGCCAAGTTCCTGGGCCATGGTTGTCAGTGCCTGGACCTTGTCGCGAATACCTTGTTGAACCATTTCAATACCCAGTTCAGCCGCCCTGCGTGCAACGATAGGGCCCTTTCGTCCGGTAATGAAGGCGACCGCGATGCCGCTTTCGCGCAGCATGCGCAGGCCGTATCCATCCAGTGAATTGAAGCGCTTTACAAGCTCACCGTTTTCGCCGTACCAGAGTCCGCCATCGGTCAGGATACCGTCGATATCGAAGGCCATCAGGCGAATTTCACGAGCGCGCTGGTGTACTTGCGGGGTGGTGCGAGCCAGCAGCATGACTTCAGTCGGGTGAGGAGTTGAAACGGGTTTCATGGTTCAGATTACCTTGGCGGCCATCAGGTCGTGCATGTGCAGGGCGCCGATGAGTTGGCCTTGTTCGTCGATGACAACCACCTGAGTCAGGTGGTTGGTGTCCATCAGGGTTGCGGCCTCGACGGCCAGGGCGTGGGCCAAAACGTGTTTGGGATTCGGCGACATGCCATCAGCGACGGTGAGCTGCCGGATGTCGCCTTTGCGGATGATCAGGCGTCGCAGGTCGCCATCAGTAAAAATGCCGATGGGTTGGTTGTTGTCGTGGGTGACGATGGTCATGCCCATGCCCTTGCCAGACATTTCTTTCAGGGCCTCGGGTATGGGGGTGTCGGCTTTGACGATGGGCAAGGCCTGGCCCGAGCGCATGACGTCTTTAACCAGAGTGAGCAGACGCCGGCCCAAGGCGCCACCGGGATGAGAAAGTGCAAAGTCTTCCGCACCGAAACCGCGAGCTTCAAGGCAAGCGACAGCCAAAGCATCACCCAAGGCCATGGTGGCTGTGGTGCTCGCTGTGGGGGCCAGATTGAGTGGACACGCTTCAGCCTCAACATGAACGTTCAGATGGACGTCTGCGTTCGAGGCAAGCTCGGACTGGGCATGCCCCGTGATGGCGATAATGGGGATGTTCATGCGTTTGCAGACCGTCAGCACAGTGACAAGCTCTTGTGCTGCCCCCGAATAGGATATGGCCAGCACGACATCGTGCGGCGTCAGCATGCCCAGGTCGCCGTGAATCGCTTCAACGCCATGCATGAAAAAGGCAGGTGTACCGGTTGAGGCCAGTGTGGCCGCAATTTTGCGCCCGATGTGTCCAGACTTGCCGATCCCCGTGACGATAACCTTGCCTTTGCAGGCCATGATCTTTTCAAAAGCCTCGTGAAAGGATTGATCAAGGCGTTGCTCAAGCGCCTGCAAGGCACGCATTTCGGTGTGCAGGGTGCGCCTGGCAGATGCCAGGGTTTCAGAGGGTAAAAGGGGGAGAGAACTCATCTTGTCATTTTAAATTAAGGTTATAGTTAACCCTAAGTCCAACTTCATGTCTTATGGCTATTTAAATGCACACTGACCCCGCAGAATACATTCGTAACGCCATTCGAAGTGTCCCCGACTGGCCAACCCCGGGTGTTACCTTTCGAGACATCACCCCCATATTACAAGATCCCCGATCCTTCCGTGTGCTGGTAGACCTGTTCGTCTATCGCTACATGCGTCATCGCCTTGATCTGGTGGCCGGCATCGATGCACGGGGTTTCATTTTGGGTTCGGTGCTGGCCTACGAGCTTAATCTGGGTTTCGTGCCTGTACGCAAACAGGGCAAATTGCCTTTCCAGACGCTGGCTGAAGATTACACCCTTGAATATGGCAATGCCACGGTCGAGATGCATACCGATGCGGTCAAGCCTGGTCAGCGTGTCTTGCTGATTGATGACCTGATCGCAACCGGTGGCACGATGGTTGCCGCTGCCAAATTGTTGCAGCGTCTTGGGGCGAATGTCGTTGAGGCCGCGGCCATTATTGACTTGCCTGAACTGGGTGGTTCGACAACGCTTAAAGAAACAGGCTTGCCAATTTATACGGTGTGCAGTTTTTAAGCGGTGTTTTTAGCAGTGCGCCCTGGGGGCGCACGTCTGCAATTATAAAAACAGCCTGTACGCCGGGTTTTCGGTTTCGTTCCAGTACGGGTACCCCAAAGAATTCAGAAAATCCTTGAATTTATGCTTGTCGGCAGGCGGGACCTGTAAACCGACAAGGATGCGGCCGTAGTCATCGCCCTGATTGCGATAATGGAACAGGCTGATATTCCATTCCGGGCTCATGGCCGTCAGAAACTTCATGAGTGCCCCTGGTCTTTCGGGGAACTCGAAGCGAAACAGCATTTCGTGCTCGGCGAGTGCCGAGCGTCCGCCTACCATGAACCGAAGATGGGTTTTTGCCATTTCGTTGTGGGTCAGGTCGAGGGTGTCAAAGCCTTTCTTGCGAAGCGCAGTGGCGATTTTTTCGGGCTCATTGCCCGAGCTGATTTGTACGCCGACAAACACATGGGCGCTGGCGGCATCGGAAATGCGGTAGTTGAATTCGGTCACACTGCGTGCGCCGATGGTTTCGCAGAGTTTCAGGAAGCTGCCGCGCTGCTCGGGAATGGTCAGTGCGAACAGGGCTTCGCGAGCTTCGCCAACATCGGCGCGGTCTGCTACAAAACGCAGGCGGTCGAAGTTCATGTTGGCGCCACTGGCGATGGCGACCAGATTCTTGCCCTTCAGTTTATGCAGGGCCGCATAGCGTTTTGCGCCGGCAATGGCCAAGGCACCCGAGGGTTCGAGCACGCTGCGGGTGTCCTGGAAAACGTCTTTAATGGCGCCGCAGATGGCGTCGGTATCAACGGTAATGAAATCATCAACATACTTGCGTGTCAGGCGGAAAGTTTCTTTTCCGACCAGCTTGACAGCGGTGCCATCAGAAAACAGCCCGACATCGGTGAGTTCGACGCGTTTACCTGCCTTGACACTGCGGATCATGGCGTTCGAGTCTTCGGTTTGGACCCCGATGATCTTGATTTCAGGGCGTAGTTGCTTGATATAACTGGCAACCCCGGCGATCAGGCCACCACCGCCAATAGAGGCAAAAATGGCGTCAATCGGGCCATTGTGCTGACGCAGGATTTCCATGCCGATGGTACCTTGTCCTGCGATGACGTCGGGGTCATCGAAGGGGTGCACAAAGGTCATGCCTTCTTGCGCCTCAAGGGTTTTTGCGTGCAGGTAGGCATCTGAATAGCTGTTGCCAAACAACACCGCTTCACCGCCAAGGCGTTGTACGGCATTGACTTTGACCTGGGGCGTCGTGGTGGGCATGACGATCACTGCCCGGCAACCCAGCTTCCGTGCCGACAGGGCGACCCCTTGAGCATGGTTTCCGGCAGAAGCTGTAATGACCCCGCGTTTGAGTTCAGCGGGGCTAAGATGTGCCATTTTGTTGTAAGCGCCACGCAGCTTGAAGCTGAAGACTGCCTGGTTGTCTTCGCGCTTGAGAAAAACGTTGTTGTTGATACGTGCAGAAATCTGTGGCGCAAATTCAAGCGGAGATTCTATGGCAACGTCGTAAACTTTCGACGTCAGGATGCGTTTCAGGTAGTCGATAGACATGATGAGGGAAGATGCGGGAGATGGGTGCGCGTAAAAAACAAGATTACCACAGCGAAATTGAGCCCGGCGCTTGCGCTGGCTGCCTTGGGTCCCGGCAATGATGGTCTGGATTGACACCCTGTTGCAATCAATCGCCCTGCCAGAGGCCGGTCTGGTGGCTGTATTTATTATCAGTTTGCTGTCTTCGACCTTGTTGCCCATGGGCTCGGAGGCCGTGTTGCTGGCCTATGTGAATGCGCACCCTGACATGTTTTGGATCTCCATCGTTTTGGCGACGTTGGGGAATACTCTTGGGGGCATCATTACTTTTTGCATGGGGCGCGGCGCGGAAGCTTTGTACGAGCGCTTCGCGCATCCCGGAGCGGCAAGTCGATGGATGGTCAAGGCTCGTCGTTGGCTTGACCGTTGGGGTGCACCGGTTTTGTTGCTGTCCTGGCTACCGGTCATCGGGGATCCGTTATGTGCGGTTGCCGGATGGTTGCATTTGCCATTCTGGCGCTCGGCGACCTGCATCGCCATCGGCAAAGCCTTGCGGTATCTGGTTTTAGCCTTGTCTTTAACATGGTTTTTTCCGGCATCATAAACAAGGCATACCCTTGATCGATGCAGTAAACTGAGGGTTAACCATGTCCTTTTAAATGCGACGCCATGAACGCCCCTCTTGCCAGCCACTTGCTTGCCACCCAGCCGCCTTCGCTTGATGTTCCGCGCTTGCGTGAAATTCCTTACAACTACACGTCATTGTCCGATCGTGAGATTGTCGGTCGGTTGTTAGGTGAAGAAGCCTGGAACTGGCTCTCTGACTTACGCGCCGAGCGTCGCACCGGGCGGTCTGCTCGCATGCTCTTCGAGGTGCTGGGCGACATCTGGGTTGTACGACGCAATCCGTATCTGCAAGACGATTTATTGGCGAACCCCAAGCGGTTGGCTATGCTCATCGAGGCGTTGCAGCACCGTCTGTCTGAAATCGATCAGCGGCGCGATCAATCTGACCCCGAGCGTGATAACAAGGTCGTGCTTTTGTTGCAGGCCGCACGTG
>CAYTSJ010000021.1:0-12728 GCA_964440385.1 uncultured Pusillimonas sp.
GTTATCGGCGATTGGTGTTGCCATGGCTTATGCCTTGGGCGATGTCATGAAAAACCGCACATCTTCTGCCGGATAATTGATCGGGGCAATGTCGATGGCGAAACTTCACGCCAGTGGCCAGAAACGTACCGGCAAGCACAATACAGGCCCCTGCAATGATGGTTGGCGTCAGGGGCTCATCAAGGAAGATGACGCCCCACATGATGCTCATGGGTGGGGCCAGAAAAGTGACCGTAATGGTTTTGGTTGGCCCGATTTTGGCGAGTAGTTTGAAATAAATGAAGTAAGCCAGGCCAGTACATAAAACCCCAAGCGCAATTGCGGAGAGCCAAGCGGTTGCCGATACGCTGGCCGTATCGGGCCAGGTCAGCACAGCAAAGGGCAAGAAAATGAGGGCCCCCGTAATGACACTGCCAGCGGCGCTGGCGATGGCATCGACCTGTTTCAGATAAAGCCCCGAATAACAGGCGGCAATGGCGTAGCAGAGCGGGGCACCTAAACCGGCCAGAATGGCCAGCACGTGGCTGCCGGTGCCAAGGCCAAGCGGCCTGGCCAGCAGGTCATCTGACACCAGCACGACAATGCCTGCAAAACCAACGATCAGGCCCATCATTCGAGGCAGGGTCATTTTCTCTTTGAGCCATAGACGGGCAATAAGACCACCAAACAGCGGCGTCATGGCGTTAAGAATGGCCAGGAACCCTGAGGTAAGATGATAGGCGGCATAGCCCAGCATGGCGAAGGGGATGGCCGTGTTAAGCACACCCGCCAGCGCAATGCGTTTGTAGTTCTGGATGAGGTTGGGTAATTTACCGAATGCAATCACCAATGCCATCAGGAAGACACCGCCAGCGAAAGCGCGGATTTCGACCAGTGGCATGGGGCCAAGCTCTTGGATGGACAGCAATAACAGCAGAAAAGAGCCGCTCCAGAGAAAGCTGAGAAAAATCAGGCTGCGCAGGTCTTTAAATTGCATGTGCTGTACGGGCTCATGAAGTGTGGTCAGTCATTGTAAAGAATAACGCCTGGCTGCGGGCTGGCAGGCGTTGGCAGCGGTACCTTGCACGACAGTTAAAACGATCAGGAAGGATTATTGTGAAAATTTTGATTATGGGTGGCAGCGGGCAGTTAGGACGGTGCTTGCAAGATCGTATCCCGACCGGTTGGAACGTTGTTGCGCCGTCTTCAACGACCGTCAATCTGGGTGACCATGCCGGCCTTCAGGCGCTTTTTCAAGCCCATGCAACGTCCCCATTCGATGTCGTCGTCAATGCGTCTGCCTACAACGCCGTCGATGCCGCTGAAACCGATGAATCCGGCGCATTTGCAGTCAATGCGCATGGTCCTGCCGAGTTGGCCCGTCTGGCCCGCGCGATGGGTGCACGGTTTTTTCATGTGTCTACCGATTATGTATTTTCGGGCAAACTCGGTCGGCCCTATACCGAAGACGATACGCCTGACCCTTTAGGGGTTTACGGTAAATCCAAGCTGGCCGGCGAGCAGGCGGTGCTGGCGGCGAACCCTGATGCCATTGTTATTCGAACCGCCTGGCTGTACAGCGAGTATGGCCGAAACTTTGTGAAGACCATGTTGACGCTGGCAAGGCAAGGGCGCGCCCTGAAAGTCGTGAATGACCAGATTGGTACACCAACGTATGCCGGAGACCTGGCCGATGTGATTATCGGGTTGGCCCGCCGAACCGATGTTGAGGGGGGCATTTACCACTATGCCGGAGCCGATGTCATGTCGTGGTTTGACCTGGCCGCTGCTGCATTAGAGGGTTTGCCTTGCGATCTGACGCCAACAGATAGCTCAGGTTACCCGACGGTGGCACCGCGTCCGCAATTTTCTGTGCTGGCTTGTCGCAAACTTGAAGATTTGGGGTTGGTGCCCAAGCCTCAGGCGGTTAGCCTGGCTTATGTGCGCCAGTCGGTTTGAAGCACCCGGAGGCGCTTCTGTGGCTTGAATAAAGATTCAAGCCACAGACTGAAGGATCAAGGCAAACCGGCAGGTTTGCCTTTCCGGACTGACCTTTACTTGGCCAAAGCCCACTGGCCATCTTTGATGGTGACCAGTTCTACACCACGGTGGTCAAAGCCGCTGTGGTCTTCAGGGGTCATGTTGTAAACCCCTTGTGTACCGGGGACTTCCTTGATTTTTTCGAGGGCGTCACGCAGGGCGGCACGGAATTCTTCGGTGCCGGGTTTTGCCACCTTGAGCGCTGCAGGTGCAGCCGCTTGCAGAAGAATGCCGGCGTCCATCATGTTGCCGCCAAACGTAGCGGGTTCATTACCATGAGCCGCTTTATAGGTGTTGATGTAGTCAATAGCGACTTTTTTGGACGGGTTGCTTTCGGGCACTTCGTTGGGGACCAGCATGACACTGCCACCCAGGATAGTGCCTTCAACTTTTTTGCCACCCAGCTTGATGAATTCGTTCAAGGCTGCGCCGTGGGTCTGGTAGATCTGACCTTTATAGTTCATGTCGACCAGGGTGCTTTGTGGCAGAACGGCTGGGCCGCCAGGTGCTGCGATAAGCACGGCGTCGGGTTTGGCTGACAGGACACGCAGGGCCTGACCTGTTACTGACGTGTCAGGACGCTTGAAGCGCTCGTTGGCAATGATTTCAATGCCGCGTTCTTTGGCTGCTTCAGAGGAAACTTTGTACCAGGTTTCACCGAACGTATCGCCGGTGCCGATAAAGCCGATTTTTTTGACGCCATTGGCTTTCATGTGGTCAAACAGTTTGTTTGCGACCAGGATGTCATTCTGGGTTGTTTTGAAAACCCAGCGGCGTTTGTCGTCCATGGGGGAAACAACGGCGGTGGTACCCACCGGGGCCAGAGTAGGCAACTTGGCTTCAGCAACGAAGTCAATGATGGCCATACCGCTGGGTGAGCTTGAGGGGCCGAACAGAACGTCAATCTTTTCTTCAGAGATCAGTTTTTTGACGACGGTGACGGTTTGCGCAGGGTCACTGGCGTCATCAAAAGCGATGTATTCTACTTTTTCCCCGCCAATCTCTTTGGGCAAGAGTGCAATGGTATTTTTTTGTGGAATACCGACCAAAGACACCGGGCCTGTTGCCGATGTTACGACACCGACCTTGATTTGTGCGTTGGCAGAGGCCATAACGGCCAGACCGGCTGCAACGGCGAACAGTGTTTTTTTCAGTAGCATGTGAAGAATCTCCGTGAATGTGTTGGATTAAGTAACCCAACTTTACATAGTAACGTTTCTTTTTACGTCAGACCACTAGTGTAATACTGCCCTGTGCGTCAACTTTCGGGTCGGTTGTTTTGCCAGCTTGGCAGCATGCCAGTGGGGAAACAGGTTTTTTAGCGAGACTTTGCATGGCCTATGACTTTAACGAATTCCTCGTAATTGGTATCTCTTCAAGGGCGCTGTTCAACCTGGATGCCGAACATGCGATTTTTGAGAATGAAGGCCTGGAAGCCTATGCGCGTCACCAGCTGGAGCACGAAGATGACCCTCTGGCGCCAGGCTCTGCTTTTCCGTTGGTCAAAGCTATTCTGAACCTCAATACGCTGGTTCCCGGCAGCCGTAAAACTGAAGTCGTGGTGATGTCGCGTAACAGCGCAGAAACCAGTTTGCGAATTTTCAATTCGATTGCGCATCATGACCTGGACATTACCCGCGCAGCACTGGTGGGCGGTGAAACCACGGCCCGTTATCTGAATGCCTACGGGGTCGATCTTTTCCTGTCGGCCGACGAGTTTGACGTGCAAACAGCGATTGATGCCGGTATTGCTGCGGCCCGTATTTACAGCGTGCCAGAGGCCCACGAAACCGTCCCTGACCAGATACGTATTGCCTTTGACGGTGATGCGGTGTTGTTTTCCGATGAGTCCGAACGGATCTTCAAAGAGAAAGGGCTTGAGGCGTTTGTCCAGCATGAGCGCGATAATGCCCGTAACCCCATGGCCGAGGGGCCTTTCGCCAAGCTGCTGAAAACCTTGTCATATTTGCAGTTTGATGTTGACCTGCCTCATGCGCCGATTCGTACGGCCTTGATCACAGCGCGTAATAGCCCCGCCCATGAACGCGTGATTCGTACCCTGCGCGCCTGGAATGTGCGTGTCGATGAGGCGCATTTTCTGGGCGGGGCCTCCAAGGCTCCGATATTGCAGGCGTTTCAGCCGCATATCTTCTTTGATGACCAGCATATTCACCTCGAAGAAGCGTCACGGTCCATGTCGGTGGCGCATGTGCCCTATCGCAAGACCTCGGCGGCGGGTGGTTGATGCGTGTTTTTGCTGCCGATGGGTCGATCAGTGGTCTGAACGCTGGCCTGCAGCTGGTGGTGTTACCCCACGCAGGGGGGGCTGCCTATCAATTCGGGCCGCTGGCGGCACAATTGCCACCCGGTTGGTCGCTGCGCAGCCTTGAGTTACCAGGTCGGGGCCGGCGTGTACAAGAGCCTTTTCTGGCGAGTTTCGATGCAGCGGTGGCTGATTTCAATCGTCAGTTAGCCACTCTTGACGACAGGCCTTGGGTGCTGTTGGGACATAGTCTGGGTGCACACCTGGGCACAGCCTTGTTGCGAAGCCGGTGGGCTGCGGGTCAGTCGTTGCCGCGCGTGTTTTTCTCATCCGGGGCAGTGGCCCCGTCGGCGTATCAAGTCAGTGCATTGGCGGACCTGCCCTCCGAGGCGTTCTGGGTGCGTTTGAGTCAGTTGGGTGGGACTCCGCAGGCCGTTTTGGCCGATGCTGACTATCGCCTGTTTTTTGAGACAATCTTGCGTGCAGATCTGGCCTTGCTGGAACAGGCGCCGGATTATGCCGATCCTCCCGCTACACGTGTCAAGCATGCGCCTTTGCCCCTGCCGGTTGTGGTCCTGATGGGGCTTGATGATTTAGCGGCGCCCCAAGCTGCGAGCTGGCAGTCAGAAAGTGCGTTGCCATTGGTTGTCGAGACTTTTGCTGGGGGCCATTTTTACCTGTTCCAGGCGTGGTCGTTGGTCGCCAAGGTCATTGTTGAACATAGCCAGGCTCACATCGCTTCATTGACAGACAGCCAGACAAGCCCCGGAAACCTCTGGTGTTCCCCATGACGGGTGTTGATGTCTTTGTGGCTAAAGTACCTGCCTATGATGATGCATGGCTATCTGAACGTCTGGATGTGCGCGAGCGTGGGCGAGCCTCCCGCTTTTTGCATGAGGCAGATCGGCGGGCTTACATCTCTGCACATGTGTTGTTGCGCATGGCCCTTGATCAGGTTTCAGGCCAGTGCGAAGTCTGGGAATTTGCTGCAGATGCTTTTGGTAAACCGCGTGTGGTCAGCCCGGCACTATCGTTGCCGTTCAGCGTGTCGCATTGCCGGTCATGGGTGTCGGTGGCCGTTTCAAAAGACGCCGAGATCGGGGTGGACATTGAAAGCGACGATCGTGCTGAAGTGCTTGCGGGTCTGGATGAAGCCTGGTTATCTGCGGATGAGTGCGCGTCGTGGCCCTCGGTTGCCGTGCCAGGTCCGTCGCCTACGGGAAGCGTTCAGGTCAGGCTAAGTGCAGGTGAGAATCAACGTTTGATGGGGTGGGTTGTCAAGGAATCATTGGTCAAAGCCCTGGGCCTTGGTTTGCATCAGCCCTTGACTGAATTGAGCTTGCCGATTTTCGCAGGGGCTGACTTATCGTCCGGTTGGGTGACGGCCGGTAGTTCGTGCGGCATCGGTTTGCCCTTGTCGGATCAATCGGTCTGGCATTACGCCAGGACCTTGCCTGTTGCGTTTGGTCATCATGCCGAGGTCCATTGGCCATGGCGGGTCTACCGTGGCCAGGGTTTCTTTATGGGGCTGGCGGCGCATGTCCTCTCGTCGCCGCCCGAGGTGGTGTTGCACCAGGTGATTTTCAGCCCCCAAGGGGCAACTACTACAAGGTTAGCGTGATGGTCTCATCGTTATCGATATCGCTGTCACTTGTGCTGTGACCCTTGTCAGCCGTCGTAGCGGCAACTTCGTCGCTGCTGTCGCGTCCGTACAGTCTGCGCGCGGGGATGCCGTGCTGCGTGCATTGCTCGATGAAGCGGCGGGATTCTTGCAGCGGCAGGCTGTCGCGGCTGCCGTCGATACCGCAAATGAAGGTCAGCCAGGGTTCCATGCCCATCGCGTAAATCAGGACTTCATCGACATCCAGTGTTTGCAAAATCGACCATGCCCGGTCGGCATTCGAGCCATCCAGACGCCGGCTTTGGTCCTGATCATGACGCGGGGGGTGCGCCAGCAGGGCTCCGTAGAGCCAGCTCATGGGGGCGCCTTGGCACTCCATGCCCAGAAAAAGGGCTGACAGGTGACCTATCAGTGGGCGCAGGCGCGCATAAAGGGTCGGGTCCAGATTATTCGAATCTGCGGCAAACATCAGCCGTAAATCCCCGGTATCGACCAGCCAGCTGGTCTTGCTGCGCACATCCAGGTCGGCGTGTTCGCCCAGGAAGGGGATGGCCTGTATTTTTAGTGTGCCGTCAATGACGGTCTCGAGGCTGTCGAGGGCTCTGACATCGCGAAAGCCCAGTGCATTCAGGCAGGCTTTCAGAGAAGGGTCGACCACACTGCCACTGCTGGCCGGCACCACAACAGTGCCGACTTTCCAGCGGATGGACAGCAGGGTTTCGATCAAGGCATGGTCGGTATGGTTGTGGGTGATCAGCAGGTAATCAATGCGTTCGGGCAAGTCGGTCAGCGTATAACGTTCTGGTGTCTGCCCTGATTCGTAGGCAATGACGAGGTCGACCAGAACCGACGCGCCTGCAGCGGTTTCTACCAGCACGCACGCATGGCCAAAATAGCGCCAGCGTGAGTATTTGATGGTTTTTTGATGATTTTTGGTGATAACAGCCCGTATAGTTATGGCTTTGCAAGCAGCACCCCACAGGGGCCCTCATGGGTACTCAGCAATCATCGAGTCAATTGAACTCATCCCTGAGATGTTGGTTGCCCGGATTGGCTTGCCTACGGTCTTTATTGAGTATGATCGTGCCTTACGTATTGCAGGTCAAAGTCAGTGGGATTATCTGACGTTGTTTCGGCTGGCCTTTGAGGGGATCACCTCGTTCTCGGTAGCGCCGCTTCGACTGGCCATGTTGCTGGGTGGTTGATCGCGCTGATGACAGTGCCCGGGGGAACCCGGCGCCTGTCTATTGGTTTGTTAGGCGAGTATGTCGGCAAGATTTATTTTGAGACCAAGCAACGGCCTGTGTATTTAATTCGGGATGTGATACTGCGGTCTTGCGAGATCGCAGCACCTTCTACCGAGGATGAAAAAAGGACTCATGATGCAGTTTGATCGTCGTTTTGTATTTTTGTTGTTGCTGTTGCTGGCCGTCTCGTTGGTCGCCATGGCACTTCTGCCTTTCGCTGATACGTCAGAACCCCGTTATGCTGAAATTGCGCGTGTTATGGCTGTATCGGGTGACTGGATCACGCCTTGGTTTCAGCCTGGTGTGCCGTTTTGGGGTAAACCGCCGCTGTCGTTCTGGGCGCAGGCCTTGTCCATAAAGTGGCTTGGTGTCCATGAATTTGCCGTTCGTTTCCCTTCCTGGTTGTCAATGCTCGCCATCTTGTGGATTATGTACCGGTTGGTTACGACCTGGTTTGATGTCGGGACAGCAAAAAGAGCCCTATTGATCTATGCGTCGATGGCGCTGGTGTTCATTGCTTCGGGAGCTGTCCTGACTGACCCTTATCTGGCACTGGGGGCCGCATTGGCCACTGCGGGTGTGGTCATGTCTGCCCATGATCGTTCGTGGTTCTGGCGTTATGCTTTCTTCATCGGATTGTCGATTGGTTTGCTGGCCAAGGGCCCGCTGGTGATTGTTCTGGTCGGAGGCGCACTTTTTCCCTGGTTTGTTCTGAGTTCGTCTGCGCGGGCTTGTGTCAAGGGCTTGCCCTGGGTGACAGGTATTTTGCTGGTGATCGTCCTGGTTCTGCCCTGGTATGTCGCTGCCGAATTGAAGACCCCCGGGTTCCTGAACTATTTCCTGCTGGGTGAGCATGTTGGACGCTTTCTCGATCCAGGCTGGGCGGGCGACCGCTACGGCACTGCGCATAAAGAGACCTACGGAACGATCTGGTATTACTGGTTGCAGGCTGCGTTTCCCTGGTGCCTCTATGCCATAGTGCTTCTGGCGGGTGGGCTGATGTTCAAAACCCGCCGGCAGGCCTTGTTCGCCAGCCTGCGTGATGACCGCATCATCTACTTGCTGGGGTGGTCTTTGTTTACCCTCGCGTTTTTCACCTTTTCAGGCAATATCTTGTGGACCTACGTTTTGCCAGCATTGCCAGGGTGGAGTGTGCTGTTGGCTGTCGCCATGGGGCGGGGCGCAGGCGGCACCTCACAGGCTAATCAGCGGGCGCTTTGGCTGGCGCTTGTGGCCCCGGTTACCGTGTCAGCCTTGGTATTTTGGGCCATGTCGAATCCGGGCAGCCTGAAAACTGAAAAGTGGCTGGTTCAGTACGTTGAAAGCCACGCCGCGCCTGATCAGCCGCTTTACTACCTCGACGACCTTCCGTTTTCTGCCCGTTATTACTCTCGTGAAACGGCCATCAAACTCGACATGCCACAGCTGACTGCAAAACTTGCGGGGACTGGAACGTTCTGGTTGGCCATTCCTAAAGGTCATCCGCCCATTCCTGGGCTCGACAAAGTAGCGACGCAGGTCTTTGACAGCAAGTTTTTTATTCTGATGCGTGTTGTCTTGTCGTCGGAATCTGCCCCGTCCGATCAGGGGCTTATGTCGCCCGATGCCCGTCCCCGTGTTGAATGAACACGGCCCCCTTGCGTTTACTTGTGGTCTAAGACCACAAGGCGCTTGCCGTGAACCTGTTTGAGTTTTTCGGCAAGCGCCTTCTTATGTACTGTATACGGGTTGCTGAGGCTTAATAAAAAACAGGTATGTGCTAATTCATAAGAGATGTTGGACGAGGGTTCAGGTCAGCACCTAAGATGCAAGGTGGACCTTTATACTGACCTTACCATGTACCAACCCAGCAAATTTGATGTTGCCCGGCTGACTGAACGTGCCGAGCAACTGGCCCGGCAAATCAGTCGAAACAAAGCGGGCCATTTAAGCGACGAACAACTTCGGCCATTGCGCTTGCAAAACGGGTTGTATATCCAGCGCAAAGCGCCCATGCTGCGTATTGCAATTGCCTATGGCATGTTAAACAGTCGCCAGTTGCGGGCGCTTGGACAGGTTGCGCGTCAGTACGACAAAGGCTACGGTCATCTGACCACCCGTCAAAACCTTCAGTTGAACTGGATCTCTGTAGACGATACGCCCAAGGCATTACATGACCTGGCCCAGGTGGGTTTGCATGGCGTGCAGTCCAGCGGTAACTGCTTGCGCAATATCACCAGTGACGTGATGGCAGGAATTGCTCCCGACGAGATCCTGGATCCACGTCCCTTCGCCGAGCTATTGCGTCAATGGAGTACGTTCCATCCCGAGTTCACTTTTTTGCCTCGCAAGTTCAAGGTAGCCCTGACCGGGACGCCAGAAGACCGTGCCTTGGTACAGATCCACGATCTGGCGTTCGAGGTGGCCGACGTGGATCCCGTGCCGGCGTTTCGGGTTCGTGTGGGTGGCGGGCTGGGACGAACTCCTATTCTGGGGCCAGTGGTTCGTGAACGGCTGGAATGGTTTGACCTGTTGACCTACACGCATGCCGTCATGCGTGTCTATAACGAACTGGGGCGTCGTGACAATCTCACCAAAGCGCGGATCAAGATCATGGTTCGTGCGATTGGCGTTGAGGCCTTCCGCGAGATGGTGGAAGCCGAGTGGGCCATCCTGAAAGACGGGCCTCAACGGCTGACATGGGATGATCTAAATCGTATCAAAGCGTCGTTTGTCGAGCCAGACTGGTCGCAAGGCCAGGCGTTGGCTTCTATGCCTTTCGAGGGTGCGGCGCGCGACGCCTGGGAACGCTGGCGCAAGCGTAATGTCTTGCATCATCGGCAGCCGGGCTATGCGGCGGTGCTGGTGCCGGTGAAGGGAGCGGGTCGTGCCCCGGGTGACCTGACCAGTGATGAAATGGATGCGCTCGCAGATCTGGCGGATACCTATAGCCAGGGCTTTGTGCGGGTCAGTCATGCCCAGGACATCCTGTTTCCTGCCGTGCCCGAGAGCCTCTTGCCCGATCTTTATCTTGCCCTCAAGCGCCTGTCACTGGCTGATTCTGTAGGGGGGTTGATTGGCGACATGGTGGCCTGCCCCGGGGGGGATTATTGCTCTCTGGCCAACGCACGCTCTTTACCGATTGCTGAAGAAATTGCCCAACGTTACAAAAGTCTGGATGCCCAGGAAACGATTGGGCCACTGGATTTACGAATTTCCGGGTGTATGAACAGTTGCGGTCATCATCACGTGGGGCATATCGGTATTCTGGGCGTCGATAAAGACGGTGCCGCGTTTTACCAGCTCTTGCTCGGAGGGCACTCCGGACATGCTGCGCCGGCGGCACTCGGTACGATTGTGGGCCGGGCGTTTTCTGAAAACGAAATCGCCGATGCGGTTGAGCAGGTGCTGGACACCTATCTCGAGCATCGTCTACCCGGCGAAACTTTCCGTGATGCCGTCGAGCGGCTGGGTAAAGACACCTTTGCCACAGCGGCTGACCTGATTCGTACCGAAACGGCACGTCCTCCCAAAGCCGTCGGAGGGCAGTCATGAGCCGTGTTGCCTTGATTGGTGCCGGACCCGGAGATCCAGAACTCCTGACGCGCAAAGCCTGCAAGCGTCTTGAAGCTGCGGATGTCATTCTTTACGATGCCTTGCTGGATTCTGCTGGGATGTTCGAGATCGCACCGTCGGCCCAGTGGGTTCCGGTGGGCAAGCGCGCCAATCAGGCCAGCGTACCCCAGGCGCTGATTTGCCGGATGCTGGTGAATTATGCGCAGCAGGGTCTGAATGTTGTGCGTCTGAAAGGTGGCGACCCCGGAATTTTTGGTCGATTGGCCGAAGAGCTCGAGGCGTGTCGTGCGGCGGGTATTGATGTCGAGGTGGTGCCTGGTGTGACGTCGGCGTGCGCTGCCGCCGCCCAGCTTCAAACCAGCCTGACCCTGCGCGGGGTGTCTCGCAGCGTGGCCTTTGTCACGCCTCGCCTCAATCCGCGGGACACCCGCGGTGATTCAGAGTGGTTGCCGGTCAGCCTGGCGGCGCATACAGTGGCCATTTACATGGGGGGGCAGCAGGCCGCTACCCTGGCCAAACGCCTGATAGATGCCGGTAAGCCATCGTTGACTCCCGTGTGCGTTGTGGAAAGTGCAAGCTTGCAAGGGCAGCAGTTGGCCATAACATTGCGGCAGCTTGCAGAGACCGGGTTGCCCCGATTAGAAGGGCCTGTAGTGTTGCTGCTTGGGGAAGCCTTTGCTTCGCTGTTGTCCGCTCATCAGGTTGATGCCTCGGTGGCACCCTGCTTGCCTCCGGAAGCGGCGCAAGCCCTGTTTGCCTGAAGAGACTCACAATGACCCAAGCTATTTTGCTGTTTGCCCATGGCTCGCGCGATGCCACCTGGCGTTCTCCGTTCGAAGCCATTCTGGACGAAGTCAAGGCCCGCCATGACGGGCCCGTCAGTCTGGCCTTTCTTGAATATATGACCCCTGATTTTGCGACGGCTGTGACTGCGCTGGTCGGGCAAGGGGCAAGCCACATTCGTTTGGTTCCTTTGTTTCTGGCGGCTGGCGGCCACGTCAGGTCGTGCTTGCCGGCGCTGGTCAACCAGGCCCAGGCAGATCACCCGGGGTTGCAGTTTTCTGTTCTCCCGCCGTTGGGCGATAGTGCCACATTGGTTCGTGCGTTTGCCGATTTTGCAGTGCAGCCACTTTCTTCACAGGTTTGATTTTTATGATGCTGGATAACACTGCGGGGTCAGATCCCTTCGTTTTGGTGTGTGATGTATTCGGTCGCCCTGTAGAACCCCCGGGTTCTGTTGACCTGGTGCTCGACCCGGTGGTGTTCATCGAGCACCATGGCGGGCGGTTGACGCATGAAAAAATACGAGACTGGCTTGCAGGGCAGGGGCCGTTGAATTGTATCGAGATCTGCATCCCTAAATTTACGGATGGACGCGGGTTCTCTGTGGCTGCACGCCTGCGCGAAGCAGGCTACACCGGAGAGCTCTATGCTTGCGGTGACATTACACAAGATGTCGTTTATCTCTTGCGTCGGGTGGGGTTTTCACATGTCCGTCTGGCGCTGAAACCGGGTGAAACGCTGGACCCGGCGGTGTTACAGCCTTTTGGTGCCTATTATCAAATCACGCAAGACGAACAGTTTCCCGCGCTTTAACCTTTAAGTGCAGGATTCACAAAAAAAGCGCCAGCTTGAAAAATCTGGCGCTTTTTCATACGGGCCTGTGCTTCAAGTGGCTGATGGCCTCAGGAAGACTCGAGACTTCTTAGGCGTTACCAGCAGTTTGTCACCTTCTTTCAAGCCCAGATCCCGGAATCGCTCTTCGGTCAGGCTGACCTCGATCAGAGGGTCGTGACCCACGGGCCCCTGGCCCAGCTCAAGCGGCCACAGTTCCAGGCGCGCAACGGGGCCGACCACAATCGCCCGCTGCAATTCTGCCGCAATGCCGCAAGCGCCCTCGGTGTGGCGACTGACTTCCAGATCGTGGGGTCGTATGAAAGCGACAGCGTTGCTGTGCTCCGCGTCAGGGAGTTCGGGTGCGGGTAGCCGAACGCCATCAAGGCGCATGACGCCTTGATGGGCC
>CAYTSJ010000022.1:0-12514 GCA_964440385.1 uncultured Pusillimonas sp.
TGCCTGCATAGGTCTGGTGCCTCAAGAACTCACTGCCGAAGCCTTTGAAAAAGTCTGGAATACCGTCAGCTACAGCCGGGGGCTGTTTGGTAAAAAGCCAGACCCTGCCCACATCGAAAAAACCCTCAAATCCTTATCCCTCTGGGACAAGCGCGACAGCAAACTGCTGACCTTGTCAGGCGGAATGAAACGAAGGGTACTCATCGCCAAAGCCTTGTCCCACGAGCCCTCTATTCTCTTTCTCGACGAGCCCACAGCCGGCGTAGATGTTGAGTTACGTAAAGGCATGTGGGATGTCATTCGCCAGTTAAAACAGGACGGGGTCACGACTATTCTGACGACCCACTACATTGAAGAGGCAGAAGAAATGGCCGACCGAATCGGCGTCATGCGTCAAGGCAAGCTGATTCTGGTTGAAGACAAACACACCCTGATGAAGTCATTTGGCAAGAAACAACTGCTACTTGAACTGCAACACCGGCTAAACGCCTTGCCCGCAAGCCTGCAAGACCCTCACCTCGAGCTCTCGACCGATGGCTTGCGACTAATCTACAGCTACGACAGTCAGACCCATCAAAATGCCGTCGCCTTACTACTGAAACGCTTGCACGAAGCGGGGGTTATCTACACCGACCTGCAAACCCGTCAAAGCTCTCTTGAAGATATTTTTGTTGACCTCATCAAGGAAACCTCATGAATTGTCAAGCGATCCGGGCAATTTATCTGTTCGAGATGAACCGGCTCAGGCGGAACTTATCGCAAAGTCTGATCGCGCCCATTTTGTCGACCTCGTTGTATTTTGTGGTGTTTGGCTCGGCGATTGGTCACCGCATGCAAGATGTCGGCGGGGTTAGTTACGGCGCCTTTATCGTGCCTGGCCTGATCATGCTGTCGGTACTGACGCAAAGTATTGCCAACGCCTCGTTCAGCATCTATTTCCCCAGATTCACAGGCACCATCTACGAATTGATGTCAGCCCCGGTGTCTTATCTGGAAATTCTGGCCGGCCATGTGGGGGCTGCCGCCAGCAAATCGCTGCTGCTTGCCCTGATCATTCTGGCAACGGCCACTTTTTTTGTGCCAATGCGCATTGAACACCCTGTCTGGATGCTGACATTTCTGGTGCTTACAGCCCTGACCTTCAGCCTGTTCGGTTTCATTATCGGCGTCTGGGCCGACAGCTTCGAAAACCTGCAAATTATTCCGCTATTAATTGTGACGCCGCTGACCTTTCTGGGAGGCAGCTTTTACTCGATAAGTATGCTGCCACCGTTCTGGCAAACTGTTAGCCTGCTGAACCCGGTGGTGTACTTGATCAGTGGATTTCGCTGGAGTTTCTATGGCATTGCCGATGTTGACCCAGGAGTCAGCCTTGGCGTGACCATGGTCATACTGTTTGGCTGCACGGCCATCGTCGCCTGGATTTTTAAAACGGGCTACCGGCTGCGCCAATAACAACCGGAAGCCATTTAGCGTTTTAATCGCGGAAATTATTGAATTGCAATGGCAAATCAACTTCTTGCTGACGCAACAATGCAATCGCGGCCTGCAGGTCGTCACGTTTTTTCCCCGTGACCCTTAACTTTTCGCCATTGATCTGGGTTTCTACCTTCAGCTTGGCCCCCTTGACCGCTGCGATCAGTTTTTTCGACACCGATTGCTCAATACCCTGACGCACGGTGATTTTTTGGCGGGCACCCGCAACGTTTTCCAGCACATCACCCTCTTCCAGGCACCGCACATCAATACCTCGCGATGACAAACGGCCCCGCAAGATGTCCAGCATCTGGCGCAACTGAAAGGGACTTGGCGCCACCTGGGTGACGACATACCCCTCCAGTTCAAAGGTGGCATTACTGCCCTTGAAGTCAAAACGTGTCGACAGTTCCCTGTTGGCCTGATCAACCGCGTTAGACAGTTCGTGTTTATCGACCTCGGAGACGACATCAAATGAAGGCATGACAGATTTCCTGAAAATTAAAACAAACCAAATAACTTAAGCACCAATGGAACCGCCAGCGCGGTTGCAATCCCGTTCAGACACAGACCCAATGCCGAAAACGCCCCGTTGGTTTCACCCACCTGAATCGCTTTGGCCGTACCGATGGCATGCGCCGAAAGACCATTGCTGAAACCATGTACCACAGGGTCAGTAATCTTTAACAGTTTCAGCACGGGCCCGGTCAATATTGCACCGGCAATACCTGTTACCCCAACTGCGACCGTTGTCAGGGAAGGCAATCCACCGGTCAAGGCGGCGACCTCGACCGCAATGGGCATCGTTGCCGATTTTGGCGCCAGGGACAATAGGGTTTCTGTCGAAGCCCCAAACAGCCAGGCAATACCCAACGCCGAAAGAATCGCGGTAAAACACCCAACCACAAGCGCCACGGCGAGCGGTTTCCAGATAGGCTTCAAGCGCGGTAACTGGGTGTACAAGGGCACGGCCAGCGCAACCGTGGCAGGCCCGATGAGGAAACTGAAAAACTGGGTGCCCTGCTGATAGGCCGCGAACGGCGTTTCAGTGACCACCAGAACAAGCACAATCACCACCACCGAGGTCAAGACCGGCAACAATAACGGATGACTGCCCGCGCGTCGGTACAGAATATGTGAAGACAGGTACACCAGCAGTGTAAAAGTGATCCACACAACAGGCGCCGCCTGCATCTGGACCCATACATCAGCAAACGCCTGCTTCATGATTGGGCCTTGTTCTGACGTTTGATCATCCAGGAAAGCGTCAATGCCGTGACCACGATAGTAATCACCGTGCCAAGGGTGCATACCAGCAGAAACGGCAACCACTCATCGGCCAAGCGATCAAAGTGCAACATGACACCCGCCACTGGCGGAATAAATAGCAGCATCAGGTGTTGCAACACATGACGTGCGGTATCACGCAGAGCAACCGGCAAACGTGCGCGCCAAACCAGCCCTGCAAACAACAAGAGCAAGCCGATGAGTGCCCCGGGAATGGGTAACCCGGTCAGCCTGATAAAAATTTCGCCAACCAATTGCAAGACCAGCAATAGTGCGACGACATACAAAACGGGCACGATCCGTTCCCCTTCGAATAGACATTAGAAAAAGACAAGCCCACCTGGCAGGCGCACCCTTTAAGGTTAAGGTCAGAACGCGAACGTTACAATGCGACTTCCCAGGCGACCACAACCCCAGACCAGGGGTACACGCCGCCCCTCATTCCTGTTCACAGCCTGCGCAACGTGTCCAAGCAAACCTCAGAATTCAGTCTACGAAAAATCGCAGTTGCCGCCTTCGGACCTTCAATACTGTTTGGTATCGGTGAAGGCGCCATCTACCCGATCATTGCATTAACCGCGCGCGACCTTGGCGCAAGCCTGGCGCTGGCGGGTTTTATCGTTGCATTACTGGGTATTGGTTCACTGTTAGGAAACATCCCTGCCGCCTTGGCCACCGCCCGCTGGGGAGAGCGCCGCGCCATGATCAGTGCCGCTATTTTAAGCGCTATCGGGCTGATGTCGTGTTTGTTGGCTCCGAATACCTGGGTGCTTGGGCTTGGCGTACTGCTCATCGGGCTTGCCAACTCAGTGTTCATGCTCGCACGCCAAACTTACCTGACAGAAGCCGTACCCATTGAAATGCGTGCCCGTGCTTTATCTACGCTGGGTGGAACAAGTCGCATAGGTCAGTTTATCGGGCCTTTTGCCGGGGCCGGCCTGATGCATTTTGCCGGGTTATCGGGTGCCTATATCGTGGCATTAATCGCCGTAGCAGCGGCCGGAACACTTGCCTGGTTCATTCCCGACCTTGAAACGAAGAACCCGGCACCAAGTGCCGAAACCGGGCCAAAACCCGGGATGGTCTCGATTGCCAAGGCGCATGCTCATACCTACCTGACCTTGGGGCTGGGCTGTATTTTTCTAATGGCTATCCGATCTTGCCGCCAGGTCATCATTCCGCTTTGGGCGGTTCATATTGGCATTGACGCAACCACCACTTCGCTGGTCTACGGCATCATGGGTGCGGTAGACATGCTGCTGTTTTACCCTGCCGGAAAAGTTATGGACCAAAAGGGTCGACTGGCGGTGGCGCTACCATCGATGCTGATCATGGGCAGCATGTTGCTGGTCATGCCCTTCACCAGCAGCCTGGTACCGTTTGTTATTGTCAGTATGCTGCTGGGGCTGGGCAATGGCATTGGATCCGGTCTTATCATGACCATTGGTGCCGATGCTTCCCCGGCCCATGGGCGACGACATTTTCTTGGCCTATGGCGATTGTTGGCCGATATTGGCGGCAGTGGTGGGCCATTGATACTGTCGGCCGTCACCGCACTGGTCTCGCTAGGGGCAGGCGTAGCCACTATCGGCGGGATGGGGTTTGCCGCGGCCTGGGTATTCTGGCGCTGGCTGCCGCGCCCCACCGAACACGCCAGAAGCAAATAATACTGATTGACGACCAGAGGATCTTCTGGTCAAGACCGGTTATGCCTGCAAAAAGACGAGATGGTCATTTACAGGAAACGTTGTGAAAAAAAACAGCGCCGATATTTCAGCGCTGCTTTGATGAGCAATCATTGCCAGTAAATTAACATTTCCCACAACTTTACAGCAGTTCCTTGCGCAAGTCGGCCGGGCTTTTTGGAGACAACAGACCGGGAGCAATATCGAGAACTGACTTGGCGCCCACATCGCCTTGCTGCCGCAAACGGAAAGCGGCTCTGGCATAGGCCACCAGAACACTGGAGGTAAATTCAGGGTTGCTATCGAGCTTCAGACCGAACTCCATGATCTGCGAAGTGTTGGCACCGGTTGTCCCGCTACGGATGACAAAACCACCATGCGGCATTGCGGCATGATTACGGGCAAGTTCATCGGCCGTGATGAAATTGACCGTCGTATCGTAGTCGGAAAAATAATCCGGCATGGTCACAATCGCTTCACGTACGGCATTGGCATCCGCATCGGGTTTAAGCACCACGTAGCAGTCGCGGGTATGCTTTTCACGAGTCGTAAGCTCGGGGCGCGCACCACTGCGGACTTTTTCCATGGCTTGCGGCGAGGGGATTGTGTACTGGGCAGCACCGGCCACACCAGGAATACGACGAATGGCATCTGAGTGCCCCTGGCTTAAGCCTTTGCCCCAGAAGGTATACGTTGCACCCTCAGGCAAAATCGCTTCACCGTACAAGCGGTTGATCGAGAACAGGCCCGGATCCCAACCTACGGCAATCACAGCCACACGCTGCCCTTTTTGGGCCGCGCTATCAACGGCTGCAAAGTATTCAGGTACTTTGGCGTGGGTATCAAAACTGTCTACGGTATTGAACAAAGCCGCCATTTCGGGCCCTTGCTCAGGAAGGTCAGATTTCGAACCGCCGCACAAAATAAGTACGTCAACGGCATCAACAAAATTCGAAATCTGATCCATGGCGTGCACAGGTACACCTTTGGTTTGAATTTCGAGTTTGGCGGGGTCACGACGGGTAAAGACGCCCACGAGTTCCATATCGGGCGAACGCGCCAGGGCAGACTCAACGCCACGCCCCAGATTGCCATAGCCCGCAATAGCGATCCTGATCTTGCTGTTCATAGTGAAATCCATATTGGGTTGCTGCGAAGCCGGCGCTGACGGCCGATCGCGGCGCATATTGTAATTCGATAAGCACAGGCGCTATTCAAAGGGCCATCTTCAAGGCACATAATGCGCCAGGGAAATGACGGCGAAAATGTGACGAAATGTCAGTATCGACGCTTGATCAAGCCATTTAAAGTACACCTTAAGCACACCTAAATCAGACTGATCGTACGCCCTAGAATACCAGCCGAATAATGGCTGGCCACCTGTGTCAGGAAACTGTTGAAATCATGGCTGGCGTCATCGTCAGCACGGTCAGAAACGGTACGCAAAATGGCAAAAGGCACGCCGTATTCGTGGCATATCTGGGCAACAGCCGCCCCTTCCATTTCAACGCATAACACCTCTGGCAACCTCTTTCGTAAGGCCTCAGCAGCGTCCGCGCTACTGACAAACTGGTCACCACTGGCGATCAGGCCCTGATGCACTTGGGGTACCGACAACCGGAATGCTTGTCGTGTTGTTACCGGAATCTCATGCTCCCAGTCAAAGGCCAGGTAATCTTGCGCAGCCTGACACAGTAAACCACTCAGTTCAGGGTCAGCCTCGATATGGCTAAGGGCTAACAACGGAATTTCGTGGCGGGGGAACAAGGGGCTGGCATCGAGATCGTGTTGCAACAACGTGGTGCCCACCACCACATCGCCAATGCGTGTAGTGGCGGCTATACCGCCGGCCAACCCGGCAAACAACACGCTTTGAACACCGAACTCACGGATCAGTGTGACCGCTGTGGCCGCAGCGGCCACCTTACCCATTCGAGCCAGCACAACGACACAGGGCCGCCCGTGCAAAACACCCTGATGATAATCGCGCATACCAATGCGCGTCACCGTCACTGTCTCCATCTTTTCCAGCAAAGCGGCAATTTCACCCTGCACAGCGGCCATGATGCCGATTGTTTGCATTACATTTCCTTAGGTGCCGAACGGTGGCTTCGGCATCGTTTCCGGGGTTTCAGTCACAAGATAATAAAAAACCAAAAAAGCCCGGAATGCGGGCTTTTTTGGTTATGTTCGCCTGGCTATGCCAAACAGACAATCACTCCCACTCAATAGTTGCCGGTGGTTTACTGGACACGTCGTAGGTCACACGGTTAATACCGCGAACCTCGTTGATGATGCGGCTGGAAACCTTTTTGAGCAGCGCATAGGGCAACTCTGCCCAGTCGGCAGTCATGAAGTCTGAGGTTTGTACTGCACGCAGGGCGACCACGTAATCATAGGTGCGGCCATCGCCCATAACCCCTACTGACTTGACCGGCAAGAACACCGCAAAGGCCTGGGAGGTCAGGTCGTACCAGTTTTGACCACTGACCGGATCTTCAGTTTTGCGCAGTTCTTCGATGAAGATGGCATCAGCACGGCGCAAAAGATCGGCGTACTCTTTCCTGACTTCACCCAGAATGCGCACACCAAGGCCAGGGCCGGGGAACGGGTGGCGGTATACCATGGCCGGTGGCAAGCCCAAGGCCACACCCAGTTTGCGCACTTCGTCTTTAAACAATTCACGCAACGGTTCAAGCAACTTGAGGTTCAAGGTGTCAGGCAAGCCACCCACATTGTGGTGTGACTTGATGGCGACCGCTTTCCCGGTTTTGGACGCGGCTGATTCGATGACGTCCGGGTAAATGGTACCCTGTGCCAACCAGCGTGCATTACTGAGCTTGCCCGCTTCGGCCTGAAACACTTCAACAAACTCTTTGCCAATGATCTTGCGCTTGGCTTCAGGGTCAGTAACACCCGCCAGCTTGCTCATGAACTGCTCGGTGGCGTCAACATGAATGATCTTCATGCCAAAGTGTTCACCAAAAGTTTGCATGACTTGTTGGCCTTCGTTCAGGCGCAGCAAGCCATGGTCAACAAAGACACAGGTCAGCTGATCGCCAATGGCCTTGTGAATAAGGGCTGCAGCCACTGAGGAATCAACCCCACCCGACAGACCAAGAATAACCTCGTCAGTACCGACCTGATCGCGAATCGCCTTGACGGCTTCCTCGACGTAGTCGGGCATGTTCCAGTCACCCTCGCAGCCGCAAATCTCGCGCACGAAACGTGACAAAATGGCTTGACCCTGAACGGTGTGCGTCACTTCGGGGTGAAACTGGACTGCATAGAAATGACGGGTTTCGTCAGCCATGCCTGCAATGGGGCAAGACTCGGTTGACGCCATCAGCTTGAAACCAGGCGGAAGCTCGGTAACCTTGTCACCGTGGCTCATCCAGACCTTGAGCATGCCATGGCCTTCGACGGTGGTGAAGTCTTCAATGCCGTCGAGCAAACGGGTATGACCCCGGGCACGAACCTCGGCATAGCCAAATTCACGGTGGTCAGACCATTCGACCTTGCCCCCCAACTGCAGCGCCATGGACTGCATGCCATAGCAAATACCCAGCACAGGCACCCCTGCCTCGAATACGGCGGCAGGCACCTTGAGGGATTCTTCGTGGTAAGCCGAGGCATGACTACCCGACAAGATGATGCCCTTCAGGCCAGGCTGAGAACGCACAAAAGCGTCGTCAACGTCGCCGGAATGAATTTCACAGTAGACCCCTGCTTCGCGCACGCGACGTGCAATAAGCTGGGTGACCTGTGAACCGTAATCGAGAATGAGAATACGCTGATGCATAATGGAATTTTAAAAACGGCTTAGTCGGCGCGATAGTTGGGCGCTTCTTTGGTAATTTGAACGTCGTGGACGTGCGACTCGCGGACACCCGCCGAAGTGATTTCGACGAACTCGGCTTTGTCGTGCATTTGCTGAATGGATGCACAGCCCACATAACCCAACGAGGCGCGGATACCACCCACCAATTGATAAATGATGGCGATCACGCTGCCTTTGTAAGGCACACGACCTTCAATGCCTTCGGGTACGAGTTTGTCGGCATTGTTGGACGGGTCTTGAAAGTAACGGTCGGCTGAACCGTCGGTCATGGCGCCCACACTGCCCATGCCGCGATACGACTTGTACGAACGCCCCTGGAACAAGACGACTTCGCCAGGCGCTTCTTCGGTACCGGCGAACATGCCGCCCATCATGCAACTGGATGCACCTGCCGCCAGGGCTTTGGAAACGTCGCCCGAATAGCGAATACCGCCGTCGGCAATGAGAGGAACGCCGGTACCCTTCAGGGCTTCAGCCACGTCGGCAATGGCGGTAATTTGTGGAACCCCGACGCCTGCCACAATACGCGTTGTGCAAATGGAACCTGGGCCGATACCTACTTTAACCGCATCGGCACCGGCTTCGACCAGCGCACGAGCCGCCGCAGCGGTGGCGATATTACCGCCAACCACCTGGATTTTTGGATAGTTTTGCTTGACCCAGCGCACGCGTTCGATCACACCGGCTGAGTGACCATGAGCCGTATCAACGACAATGACGTCAACCCCTGCAGCCGCCAGCTTTTCAACGCGCTCTTCGGTGCCCTCGCCTACGCCGACGGCAGCGCCCACACGCAGCTGCCCATGCGCATCTTTACAGGCCGATGGGTGCTCGGTATTTTTAACGATATCTTTGACCGTGGCCAGACCGCACAACTGGAAGCTCTCGTTGACGATCAGCACACGTTCGAGACGGTGCTTATGCATCAAGGACTGGGCTTCTTCAAGGGTTGCGCCCTCTTTCATGGTGACCAAACGATCTTGAGGCGTCATGACGTCGCGCAGAGGGACATCAAGACGGTCTTCAAAGCGCAAGTCGCGGTTGGTCACAATACCCACCACTTTGCCGCCTTCAACGACCGGCAAACCGGAAATGCCATGCTGGCGTTGCAACGCAATAGCGTCGCGCACTTTCATGGTGGGTGTGACGGTGACCGGGTCGATAACAATACCGAACTCGTGGCGCTTGACGCGTGCGACTTCTTGGGCCTGACGGTCAGCGGTAAGGTTTTTGTGAATGATGCCAATACCACCTTCCTGGGCCATGGCAATGGCCAGGCGGGATTCGGTGACGGTATCCATAGCGGCAGACACCAGCGGGATGTTCAGACTGATGTCGCGCGTGAATTGGGTGGCAAGGGAAGTATCGCGAGGCAGGACCTGTGAAAAGGCCGGGACTAACAACACATCGTCGAAGGTTAGCGCTTTTTTGATGAGACGCATTCAATTACTCCGTGTGCAAAGCAAGATTATACGCTGTATGCCTTAGCCCAACCAAACTCGGGCATTACGGAACATACGCAACCAGGGGCTGAATTCACCCACCGTATCAGCCTGACCCCAACGCTCTGGCGACCACGACATCATGACGTTGCGGGTGACGCGTTCGGGGTGCGGCATCATGATGGTAAATCGGCCATCAGCCGTAGTGACACTCGTCAAACCACCGATACTGCCGTTAGGGTTATAGGGGTAGGTTTCAGTGGCATGCCCAGAATTGTCAACATATCGCATAGCCGCCAGTACCTGACTGGCATCACCCTGCGCGGCAAAATTGGCAAACCCTTCACCATGCGCCACCGCGATAGGCGCCTGCATGCCAGCCATACCCTTGAAGAACAGCGAGGGCGAATCGGGAATTTCAACCATCGACAGACGGGCTTCGTATTTTTCCGACTGGTTACGGGTGAAGCGCGGCCAATGCTGTGCGCCTGGAATCATGCTGGCCAAGGCTGCCATCATCTGGCACCCGTTACAAACGCCCAACGCGAAGGTGTCGGAGCGGCCAAAGAAGGCCGCAAACTGGTCTGCCAATTGGGCGTTAAAGCGGATGGTACGGGCCCAGCCTTCGCCAGCGCCCAGCACGTCACCGTAACTGAAGCCACCGACAGCCACCAGGCCTTGCACATCATCAAGACGCACTCGCCCTGACAACAAATCGGTCATGTGAACGTCCCAGGACTCGAAACCGGCCTTGTCAAACGCCCAGGCCATTTCCACCTGGCTGTTACACCCTTGCTCGCGCAAAATCGCCATGCGGGGCCGTACGCCCTTGACAATGAACGGTGCGGCAATGTCTTCCTGAGGGTTGAAAGCAACTTTCGGGGTAAAGCCCGCATCTTCTGTGTTGGCCCAGATGTCGTATTCGGCTTGCGCACAGGCCGGGTTGTCGCGGCGCGCCATGATGCGGCGACTGACTTCGCTCCAGTGTTGGGCCAATTCACGCCAGGCACGCTGGTAAACACATTTACCGTCACGGAAAATCTGTATTTCGTTTTGCTTGTTCAGGGAACCGATCACGTGGGAATGTGCCGACAAGCCTTTTTCGCGCAGGGACTGCAACACCGTATTGCGCTGGGCCAAGGGTACCTGAATGACGGCGCCGGCTTCTTCGTTAAACAAGGCCTTCAGGGTGATTTCGTCACGCTGAACCGCCATTTGTTCTGGACGGATTTTATAGTCACCCCAGTCTGCGGCCACCGGATCGATGGTCAGCATGTCGAGATTCAACGACACGCCGGTACGCCCGGCAAACGCCATTTCGCAAACTGTGGCCAGCAAACCGCCGTCAGAACGATCGTGATACGCCAGAATGTGGCCGGCATCAGCCAGTTCTCGAATCGCATGGAAGAAGGCGCGCACTGAGGTGGCGTCTTCGACATCGGGTACAGAGTCACCGACCTGGTTGAAGGCATGTGCCAGCACCGAGCCACCCATGCGTTGGCGTCCCTGACCCAGATCAATCAGGATCAGGGCCGTATCGCCGGCATCAGTGCGCAGCTGAGGCGTGAGTGTTTTGCGAACATCGGCCACAGGCGCAAAGCTGGTCACAATCAGGGAGACCGGCGAAATGACCTCGCGTGACTCGCCGTTTTCAGACCAGGTGGTGCGCATCGACAACGAGTCTTTGCCGACCGGAATGGAAAGATCAAGCTGCTGGCACCATTCACTCACGGCAGATACGGTGTCATACAGTGCTGCATCTTGACCGGACACACCGCACGCGGCCATCCAGTTCGCCGACAACTTGATGTCTTTCAGCGAACGGACATCGGCTGCGACCAGATTGGTCAGGGCCTCAGTAATCGCCATACGACCCGAGGCTGCAGCGTTAATCATCGCCAGCGGCGTGCGCTCGCCCATGGCCATGGCCTGACCGTCGGTAGACTCGAAATCGGTCAATGTCACCGCGCAATCGGCGACGGGTACTTGCCAGGGGCCCACCATCTGGTCACGGCTGTTCAGCCCGCCCACGCTGCGATCACCAATGGTGATCAGGAAGGTTTTATTGGCGACGGTCGGGTGACGCAAGACGCGCTCGATGGCTTCTGGCAGTGCAATGACAGGCAAATCAACAGGTTCAGCAACCCCGTTCAAGCGCTGTACATCACGGGTCATGCGGGGTGGCTTACCCAGAATGACGTCGATGGGGACATCCACCGGACGTGTCTGTTCAGTAGTCGGTGTGTGCTCGGTAACGCCGGGCAAGCCCTCGCCAAGGGTGACGCGCAACTGACGCTCTTCGGTGGCAACACCCACCACCGCATAGGGGCAACGTTCACGTTTGGCAATAACATCGAAGCGCGGTAAATCTTGCGGCAAAATAGCCAGCACATAACGCTCTTGCGATTCATTGCTCCAGATTTCTGCCGCCGACAAGCCGGTCTCTTCAAGGTGAACCTGGGTCAATTCGAAAATGGCACCGCGACCCGCGTCGTTGACGAGTTCCGGAAAGGCGTTGGACAGCCCGCCGGCCCCTACGTCGTGAATCGCAATAATGGGGTTGTTAGCCCCCTGCTGCCAGCAGCGATCAATCACTTCCTGGGCACGACGTTCGATTTCGGGGTTGCCGCGCTGTACCGAATCAAAATCCAGTTCAGCCGTATTGGTTCCCACGCTCATGCTGGATGCAGCACCGCCACCCATACCAATACGCATCCCCGGGCCGCCCAACTGAATCAGCAAGGCTCCGGGCGGGATAGGGTCTTTCTTGGTCAGGCTGTCTT
>CAYTSJ010000023.1:0-12226 GCA_964440385.1 uncultured Pusillimonas sp.
ACACTGGGGTAAACCACCCGAACCTGAGAGGGTTTGACACCTCGATCAAGCAGATGACTGCGTACGTATTCACTGCAGGCAATGACAGCATGCGGAACGATGGTGTAAGACAATAAAGAGCCGACCTTTTTAGCCAGATGGCGCGATCGCACAATAAGGGGCACACCCGCCAACCTTGCCGCAGTCCCTGCCAGCAGGGTGTCACGGCGGCTATTGGTGTTGACGACATCAAACCGGCCCTGACGCAGCACTTTGCGCAATCGCCAAACCCCTTGGACAAAATTTTTCGGCCCGTCTGTCAGCAAGGTATGAACCGTAAAACCATCTTCAGCCAGTTTCTGAGCCAGAATGGCATGGGGCTGACAAATGGCCTCAAGGTGATGGCCTTGATCCCGAAGCCCCTTCATGAGTTTATGAATGTACTGTTCCTGCCCACCATAACTGGTAGCGGCTTCGGAAAATACGATGCGCAAAGGCTTCATCAGTAAGTGATCTCCACGTTGTCGGGTGAAACCCAATCAGATAGCTCGTTGAACAACGCGTCAGCCATCCGAACTCGCCATTCGTCACCCAACCGGACACGACATTCAAAAGGGGATTTCCTGACCTCAAGCTCAACAGCAACCCCCTGGGCACTGACATCGCCATGCGAACGGTATGGACCTAACACTTGATGTAAACGCTGGGTATCGACAGGCTCGGCAAGGGTGATGCGCAAGGCTTTGGCACGAGACTCGCGGGCCAATTGCAAATCGAACAGCGATTCGGCCGACACACGCAAGCCCCCGGAATACTCGTCGTTACTGACTTTGCCCTGGATGATGATCAAGTGATCTTCTTTAAGCCGATGACGATGCTGTTCGTAAAGCTCGTTGAAAATGGCCACCTCGAGTTGGGCAGAGCCATCGTCCAGCGAGGCATACAACATTTTCCCCCGGCGCGTCATGAGGGTACGCAAACCAGACAATACCCCCGCAAACCATTGAAGGCCACGAGAAGGCTCAAGGCGCGCCAGAGGCGTGGGTGCAAAGCGACGCACTTCGTCGCGCCAGGCATCAAACAAGTGGGCACTGAAAAAGAAACCAAGCGCGAGCTTTTCCTGGGTCAGGCGTGTCTGCAAATCCCAAGGCTGAACTTTGGCCAGAGCCCCTTCAACGATGGCATCACTGTCATCATCAAACAAAGATACCTGATTGGCACTGCGCTCTGCCTGCTCGGCCGCTTCGATGGCATTCCCTACGGTCGCCAGCAATGCCGCCCGGTTCTCTTCAATCGTGTCGAATGCGCCCGCGCGAATCAGGGCCTCGATGGTTCGACGATTGACCGTCTGACGATCAATGCGCCGGCAGAAATCAAACAGGCTGGTGAACGGCCCGCCCGCATCGCGCGCCCGGATAATGGCCTCGACCGCACCCTGCCCCGTCCCCTTGACCGCCCCCATGCCGTAACGAATCGTACGGGGAGGCTTGCCTTGTTCGGTATGGGCATCCGCCACCGGTTCAAATCGGTAATTGGATGCATTGACATCAGGGGGCAAAACCGCCACATCATTGGCCAGCGCATCTTTCCAGAAAATCTGCACCTTGTCGGTGTCATCCATATCGGACGACAAGGTAGCCGCAATGAACTCGGCAGGATGGTAGCGCTTGAGCCAGGCCGTTTGATAGGCAATCAGGGCATAGGCAGCCGAGTGACTTTTGTTGAAGCCATAACCGGCGAACTTTTCCATCAGGTCAAACAGCTTGACCGCCAGATCAGCGTCGTACCCTTTTTCAACCGCGCCTTTCTCGAAAATTTCGCGGTGCTTGGCCATTTCTTCGGGCTTTTTCTTGCCCATCGCCCGGCGCAGCATATCGGCACCGCCCAATGTGTATCCCCCGATGATCTGGGAGATCAACATCACCTGCTCTTGGTAAACAATAACGCCGTAGGTGCTTTTAAGGGTAGGCTCAAGATCGGGGTGGAAGTAATCGACTTCGGCGCGACCGTGCTTGCGGTTCACAAAGTCAACCACCATGCCCGACTCAAGTGGCCCGGGTCGGTATAACGCCAGCATCGCGATGACATCTTCAAACGTATTAGGTTTGAGGCTGCGCAGCAGCTCTTTCATCCCGCGCGACTCAAGCTGGAAAACCGCGGTGGTATTACCCTCGCTCAGCAGCTGGTAGGTAGCCTGATCATCAAGCGGCAACGCCATGATGTCAAAATCGCGCTTATCGGCGTTGAACTGCTGTACATAGCGTACAGCCCAATCAAGAATCGTTAAATTGCGTAGCCCCAGAAAGTCAAACTTCACCAGACCCGCAGCCTCGACGTCATCTTTGTCGAACTGCGAGACAGCATTACTGTCGGGCCCCGGTTGGGAATACAAAGGGCAGAAATCAGTGAGTTTGCCCGGAGCAATCAGAACTCCGCCTGCGTGCATGCCCACATTTCGGGTCAGGCCCTCGAGTGGGCGTGCAAGGTCAACCAACGCACGTACTTCTTCGTCCTGATCGTAACGCTCTTTGAAGGCGGGTTCTTCGTTCAGCGCACGCTCGAGCGTCCAGGGGTCGGCCGGGCTGAACGGGATAAGTTTTGACAGGCTGTCGCACAGACCATAAGGCATTTCAAGCACACGGCCTACATCACGAACCACTGCTTTGGCCCCTAGCGTACCGAAGGTGGCAATCTGGCTAACGGCCGCCTTGCCATACTTTTGCTTCACGTAGTCAATAACACGCTCGCGGTTATCCTGACAAAAGTCGATATCGAAGTCAGGCATCGACACACGCTCGGGGTTCAGGAAACGTTCGAACAGCAAGTCATAACGGATGGGGTCAAGATCGGTAATGCCAAGGCAATACGCCACCAGCGAACCGGCACCCGAACCGCGACCGGGCCCAACGGGCACGCCGTTATGCTTACCCCAGTTAATGAAGTCCGCAACGATCAGACAGTAGCCCGGGAAACCCATCTGGATGATGGTCTGACACTCCCAACGCAGGCGCTCGAGGTATTTCGGAAACTGCGCCTCGCGCTCGACAGGGTCTGGGTACAAAAAAGCCATGCGCGACTGCAGACCTTCTTCAGACAATTGAATGAGGTAATCATTCAGCGTCATGCCATCAGGCGTCGGGAAATCGGGCAAGCGAGGTTTGCCGAGTTCCAGCGTCAGGTTACAGCGGCGTGCAATTTCAAGGGTATTGGCCAGGGCCGAGGGGACATCGGCAAAACGCCGCGCCATCTCTTCAGAAGACAACAAATATTGGGACTCAGTGAAGCGGCGCGTGCGCTTCGGGTTGGCCAGTTGCTCACCCTCGGCAATGCACACCCGCGCCTCGTGCGCACGGTACTGGTCTGGGCGGATGAACTGAACCGGATGCGTTGCCACCACGGGCAAATCCAGTTCAGCGGCAAGACGCATCGCCGCCTGGACATAGGTTTCATCACCTTCGGCATCGGCACGCTGCAATTCAATATAGAAAGCATCAGGAAACCGGCGGGCCCATCGCTGCGCCAAGACACGCGCCTCGGCATCACGCCCGGCTTCAAGCGCCTGACCCACGTCGCCCAGTCGACCACCGGACAACACAATGAGGCCATCGGCACCGTCAAGCCATTCAAACTTGACCTCGGCACGACCCGCATACTGGTTCTCGAGCCAGGCCTGGGTAAGAATTTCGCACAGCTGAAGATAACCGGCATGATTCCTGACCAGCAACAGCACACGATGCGGCTTGTCGCGATCAACCTCGTTTTGCAACCAGATGTCGCAACCCGCAATCGGTTTGACCCCTTTTCCGCGTGCACCCTTGTAAAACTTGATCAAGCCGAAAATGTTCGACAGGTCGGTCAGGGCAACAGCCGGCTGGCCAAAGTTGACCACCTGTTTGATCAAATCAGGAATTTGGACGATACCGTCCACCACCGAGAACTCGGAGTGGACGCGCAAATGGACAAAGGGGGTCATGGAAGCAGCTTCAGTCATGCGCAGATTGTACCCAGAGAACAGCCCGCCACAGGCGTTACAGTAAGGCTATCGTTGCAATGCCGCCCAGGCTTTCTGCAGTCTTTTGACGGACACTGGCATAGGAGTGCGCAACTCTTGCGCGTAGAGTGCCACGCGCAACTCTTCCAGCATCCAGCGGAAGTCGGCCAACTGAGCATCGGGCGCGCCTTTTAGCGCAGAAAACGCCCGTTGATACTGCACCAGTAACGGTGCCATTTCACTCATCAACCGTTTATCGCGTGCGGGATCAGAACGCAGTTTGTCGATTCGGGCCTGCACCGCCTTCAAATAGCGCGGGAAATGCGATAGCTGGGCATACGGGGTAGTACGTACAAAATACTTGCCCATTAACTGGCCTAATTGGGCCTGAATATCAGCGTAACTGTCGGCATGGGCCTTGGCTTGTGGCAGCTTTTTCTGGACTGCAGACCACTCGGCAAGTATCTGCCCGGTCAGCCGCGCCATCTCCTGGGCCAGCAAACCCAGCCGGTTTTTACTGTCCAGACGTCGCGCGTTGAACGCCTCGGCATTTTCCGGCCAGGGTTCAGCCAGACAGGCCTGCTCAAGGGCGCCATCAATAATCTGGTCGCGTAATTCTTCCTGCGTACCCAGACTGATATACAGCATGCTCATACGGGTCAGATCGTTCAGGTTTTTTTCGAGAAACCTGACCTGCTCTTTCAGCCCCAAACGGAACAAACGCAGCAAGCCCTGCCGATGATGCACTTTCGCTTCGGCAGGATCATCAAACACATCAAGGTCACAATGGGTTTGACGATCGACCAAAGCAGGATAGCCAATCACAGACTGCCCTTTACGGCGAATTTCCATGATTTCGGGCAAGGGGCCAAACGACCAGTCCACCAGTTGCTCGTGGGCCAACGCTTGCGCCACGTCTTGATCGCGCGCTGCTACTTTCTGGAACGAGGCCTGAGCCTGCTTGCCATGCTCGGCTTTGAGTTGATCAAGATTACGCCCACCCGATAGCATGCGACCATGTTCATCGACCACTTTGAAATTCATGAACATATGAGGCGGCAAGGTTTCCAGCTTGAAATCGCCCCGAACAGGCCTGACTTTAACTTCTTCCCACATGTCGGCGGCAATGGCGTCCAGCAGACTGCCTCGAGCCTCAGGATCACGATCAAACCAACGATCACAGAAACCCGCCGCATAGTCAGGTAAAGGCACGCAGTGCCGACGCAACTTCTGCGGCAACGACTTCAACAGTAAATGGACTTTTTCTTTGAGCATGCCCGGTACCAACCACTCGCAACGCTGGCCATCAACCTTGTTCAAGGCAAACAGCGGAACAGTAACCGTCACACCATCACGCACCGAACCCGGCTCAAAATGGTAATCCAGCCCCATTTCGACGCCATCCCAGCGCACGGTTTTGGGAAACACGTCGGTGGTAACGCCAGCGGCCTCATGCCGCATCAGGGCGTCACGCGTCAACAACAAGCCCTGGGCTTGTGCCGCATCAAGCCCTTTCACCCAGCGCTCCAGCGTGGCTGTCTGGTGAATATTTTCGGGAATCAGTTGATCGTAAAAGGCGTAAATCAGACCGTCGTCCACCAGAATGTCGGGGCGACGGGATTGATGCTCGAGCTTTTCGATCTTTTCGATCAGTTCGCGATTTTTTCGAACAAAGCTGGCCGTCGTGTCTATCTCACCTGCTACCAACGCATCACGAATGAAAATTTCGCGCGCCTGGACCGGATCAATTTTGCCAAAATGCACCCGACGACCATGATAAATGGGAAGCCCATATAAAGTGGCGCGCTCATTGGCTACCACTTGCCCGGCCTTTTTCTCCCAACGCGGATCAGACCAACTGCGTCGCAACAAGTGACTGCCGACTTTTTCAACCCAGACCGGATCAATCCTGGCGACACAACGGGCGTACAGACGGGTGGTTTCAACCAGCTCGGCAGCCATGATCCAGCGCCCTGCCTTGCGCACCAGCGTCGAGCCGGGATGAATCACAAAGCGGATCTCGCGCGCACCTTGATACGCGCTGGTTTCCTCGCTTTTGAGCCCGATATTGCCTAACAACCCGGAAAGTAGCGCCTTGTGTAACTGTTCATAAGTGGCTTCAAGCGTATTGACACGCCAACCTTGCTCACCGACGATGGCCGCCAGCTGGCTATGCACATCGTGCCATTCACGCAGTCTTAGCGGTGACAAAAATTTCTGGCGTAACAATGTCACCAGCTTGCGCTGTGAAGCCTTGTGGGCGACTTGTTCTTCGTACCAACGCCACAGCTTCAGGTAAGACACAAACTCTGATTTTTCATCTTTGAAACGTGCGTGGGCCGCCTCGGCAGCCTCGCGCTCGGCCATTGGGCGGTCTCGAGGATCTTGCACTGACAATGCCGAGGCGATAATCAGCATCTCGGCCAGACAGTGCTCATCGCGTGCGGCGAGAATCATGCGGGCAATGCGCGGATCAACCGGGATACGCGCAAGTTCCCGTCCCACGGAGGTCAGTTGATTACGCTCATCCAGCGCCCCCAGCTCTTGCAACAAATGATAACCATCGGCAATCGCCCGCCCGGACGGCGATTCAACAAACGGAAACGTTTCAATATCGTTGAGCTTGAGCGCCTTCATGCGCAAGATCACTGATGCCAGCGATGAACGCAGGATTTCTGGGTCAGAGAATGGCGGACGGGCCTTGAAATCGTTTTCGTCATACAACCGCACACACACACCCGGCCCGATACGGCCGCAACGCCCTGCCCGCTGGTTCGCTGAAGCCTGGCTGATGGACTCGATATGCAACTGCTCGACCTTATTGCGCCACGAATACCGCTTGACCCTTGCCAGACCCGAATCGACGACATAGCGGATGCCGGGAACAGTCAATGAGGTTTCAGCAACGTTGGTCGCCAGCACCACGCGCCGCACATTTCCGGCAGGTTTGAAAATACGTTCTTGCTCGGCCTGAGACAGGCGTGCGAACAAAGGCAATACCTCGATGGGCCCGGGATGATTTTTGCGCAAGGCCTCGGCGCATTCACGAATTTCACGCTCGCCGGGCAGAAACACCAGAACATCCCCCGGACCGTGACGCGCACATTCCGCAACACCATCAACCACGGCCTCGATCAGATCTCGTTCCTCGTCAATGGCCGAACGGCCCTTACCCGTATCCTCATCGCCATTACTGCGGCCCTGTTGCACAGGGCGGTACACGACTTCAACGGGATACAAGCGCCCGGACACCTCAATCACCGGTGCGGGTACGCCTTTGTGTTCAAAGTGTCCTGCGAAACGATCGGCATCGATGGTTGCCGAGGTGATGATGAGCTTGAGATCAGGACGTCGGGGCAATAGTTGCCGCAAGAAACCCAGCAAGAAATCAATATTGAGACTGCGTTCATGCGCCTCATCGATAATGATGGTGTCGTACCGACGCAGCATCGGATCGCGCTGGGATTCGGCCAGCAAAATGCCGTCAGTCATTAACTTGATGGCTGCCCCCGGACCCATCCGGTCATTAAAGCGGATCTGATAACCCACCCATTCACCCAGCCCGGTATTCAGCTCTTGGGCCACGCGCTTGGCCACCGAGGTCGCAGCGAGTCGCCGCGGCTGGGTATGACCAATGATTTTGCCCTGGCCGCGCCCTAATTCAAGACAAATTTTGGGTAACTGGGTAGTTTTGCCAGAACCGGTTTCCCCGCACACGATAATGACCTGATGTTGCTGGATAGCCTTGGCAATATCGTCCCGACGAGCACTGACCGGGAGGTCTTCAGGATAGGTGATTTTGGGCAATTGTCGCGGTGCAGGCGCGGCTTTGTCTGTGTTTTCCGACACATCAGAGGGGTGTTGCATGAAATTTCTTATAAAAAGACAGTCAATCATTATAATTTTGGACTGAATCACTACCACCGGAATCCAATCACCCCTTATGCCCGACAACGACGTTGAAACGATATCCGCCCAAGAGGCCACCCAGTTTGCATCGGCCCAGTTTGTGCGCTGGTTTCGAGAGGTCGCCCCTTATGTTCACAACTTTCGTGGCAAAACCTTTGTGGTGGCGTTTGGCGGTGAACTGGTCAACGATGGTGCGCTTAACAACCTGATCCAGGACATTTCCTTGTTGTCGGCGTTGGGCGTCAGACTTGTTCTGGTTCATGGCTCGCGCCCACAGGTCAACGAACAGCTCAAGCTTAAGGGTTTTGCCACGCGTTTTGGCCGCGGTTTACAACCCACAGATGCCGCTGCGCTTGAATGTGCAAAAGAAGCCGCCGGTGAGATCCGGCTGGATATCGAAGCTGCCTTCAGCCAGGGTTTGCCAAACACACCCATGTCCCACGCTCAAATCAGGGTCATTTCCGGGAATTTCGTGACAGCGCGCCCGGTTGGCGTGGTTGACGGCATCGACTACCAGCATACAGGCACTGTGCGCAAGCTTGACACCGACGCCCTTAAAGCCGTGCTGGCGCAAGGCGCCCTGGTGCTGCTGTCGCCGCTGGGCTTCTCGCCAACCGGTGAGGCCTTCAACCTGGCAATGGAAGACCTGGCGACCAGTGTGGCAGTTGCCTTGCGCGCTGAAAAACTCATCTTCCTGACACAAGACCGCACCGTCAAGAACACCGATGGCACAGTTGATACCGAACTGGCCCGGGAAGATGCTGACGCACTGCTGGCGACCGGCACACTGGATGAAGACACCGCGGCGTTTTTAAGTCATGCCTCGCGTGCCGTCAAGCGCGGTGTGGCGCGTGCCCACCTGTTACCTTACACCCTTGATGGCAGCGTCCTGCTGGAAATTTTCACCCACGACGGTGTCGGCACCATGGTGGTTGAAGATACTCTGGACGACTTGCGCCCCGCCACCATGGATGACGTGGGTGCTATTGTGCGCCTGATTGAGCCTCTCGAAGCCGACGGCACCTTGGTACCCCGCGGGCGTGCCGTGATCGAGCGTGATGTTGAACGCTTTACCGTGCTGGAACACGATGGCGTGATTTATGGCTGTGTCGCCCTGATCCCTTATCCAGAAGAACGTATGGCCGAAATGGCCTGCCTGATTGTTCACCCCGACTGGCAGGGCGAAGGAGAAGGCGAAATGCTGCTGCGCCATGCAGAGTCAAAAGCCCGCGCCGGCGGAGCTCGCAAACTTTTTGTACTGACAACACGTACCTCGCACTGGTTCATGAAACGTGGGTTCAGTCAGGGAAGCGTTTCCAGTCTGCCTAAAGAGCGCCAGGCACATTACAACCGCTCGCGCAACAGTCTTATTTTTATCAAGAAGCTTTAAAGTGCAGGCGCTCAGGGGTATGGGTACAATGCAGCCTGTTGCTTAAATTTTGTCTTAAAGGTAGGTCTACGCATATGACACGCATGGTTAACTGTGTAAAACTGAAACGTGAAGCTGAAGGCTTGGCCGCCCCACCCTACCCCGGTGAAATGGGTATCAAAATCTGGCAAAGCATTTCAAAAGAAGCCTGGGAACTCTGGATACAGACACAAACCCGTTTGGTTAATGAAAACCGGCTGAATCTGGCGGATGTGCGCGCCCGCAAATATCTGGCCCAGCAAATGGAATCATTCCTGTTTGAAGATGCCAACGTCGAGGCGCAAGGGTACGTTCCGCCTTCGCAATAAGGCAAATGACCAAACCAGCCATGCCATTACGCGCACGGTTGGCATAGCTCCAATAAAAACACCCCAAACTTTGGAAGAACCAAATTTTGGGGTGTTTTTATTGCAGAAACACGTTGGACCGTTGAAATGGCCTGATTTACAGCCGCTTCAATACCACGATCAAACGGGGTCGGCGGTGCCGCCTGCTACAGCCGACTCGCCTCTCGCCACACGCTCAGTGGCTTTGACACCAGTGTGACGCACGTCATCGCCCTGTACCAGGTAAATGACCCGTTCAGCCATGTTCTTGGCATGGTCGCCAATACGCTCGAGTGAGCGGGCAATAAAAATCAGATCAAGCGAGCGGGAAATGGTGCGTGGATCTTCCATCATGTAGGTGACCAAATGACGCAGCGCTGCTTTCCACTCTTTATCAACTTCTTTGTCGTTACGTACGACCTTGGCAGCCAGCACAGAATCTTCCCGGGCAAAGGCATCCAGAACGTCGCGAATCATGGCGACAACATAATTGGCAATATGACGCAACTCAACGGCCGGAATAGTTCGCGAGTCATCTTCGTGCAAACGACGCGCCATTTTGGCGATTTTCTCGGCTTCATCACCGCAACGTTCCATGTCGGTGAGCATTTTTGACACGGACAACAACAAGCGCAAATCAATAGCTGTGGGTTGATTACGCGCAATCAGGTGGCTGATACGCTCATCAATGTCGACTTCAAGACGGTTGACATCTTGCTCACGCTCACGAACGCGATCGACAGCACTAAGTTCGCCAGAGACCAGCACTTCCATGGCCTCCTGGATCATCGCCTCGACCAAGCCCCCCATCTGCAAAAACGATGAACGGGTGTGCTCTAATTCGGCGGAAAACTGTTTGTTGGTGTGCTCGGACATGACAACCTTCTTGAAAGCAGGATTAGCGCTTTGACTTCAAAACAGCGCTGGAATTTTAAGACGGCAAAAGAAAACTTTAACCAGCCTACACCCGAAAAAAGACATTTTTATGACGGTATCATCAAAGCTTGGGTTTGAGTGTTAAGACCCCCCCTTGCGTTGACATTAAAGCCACAGTAGCCCCAGCAATGGCAAACAAACCACAAGTGACCACACCGGGAATATTGTTGACCGTAGCTTCCAGCGCTGCCGGATCGGTAATGCGCAACCCTGAAACATCAAGAATCACACAACCGTTGTCAGTGGTGAAACCTTCTCGCAAGCGGGGCTCACCCCCCAGGGCCTTCAGGCGACGGGCAACAGACTCTCGCGCCATCGGAATCACTTCAACAGGAAGCGCGAACGCCCCCAGACAATCAACGAGCTTGGACTCATCAACGATACACACAAACTGGTCGGCGACCGAAGCAACAATTTTTTCTCGCGTCAATGCACCGCCACCGCCTTTGATCATGCTTAGGCCGGCATCGATTTCGTCGGCGCCATCGACATAAACCGGAACGTCGGTGACATCGTTCAAGTCAAAAACCTTGACACCATGTCCTTCAAGTCGACGGGTGCTTCGCTCGGAACTGGAGACAGTTCCCAGAAACTTGTCTTTGTGAGCCGCCAGGGCATCAATGAAAAGATCGGCGGTAGAGCCAGAGCCAATACCCACAATGACTTTAGGGCCCAGCAAAGGCAAAACGTAATCGACAGCCGCCTGCGCGACATTTTGTTTGAGCTCTTGTTGAGAAAGCATGATTTACCCCAGGATTTCTGAATATTTCTTGTCGGAAAAGCCGACCGCAACTTGCTCGTCGGGCATGACCAGGACGGGCCGCTTGACCAAGGTTGGCGAAGCGATCACCAAGGCAAGATAACCCTCAGGCGTACTGACGGCTTTGTCCGCATCAGACAAACCGCGCCATGTGGTTGAGGCCTTATTGATAAGTTTTTCCCAACCGCCCACGGCCTGAGCCCATTGAACCAGGGTATCCGGAGGAACAGGTTGATCACGATAATCGATAAACTCGAAGGGCACACCGTGCTCATCCAGCCAGGTTTGTGCCTTGACGCAAGTGCTGCAGCGTTTAAGCCCATAGAGTTTTACTGCGTGGGTCATTTAGATTCTCCGCGCCACTGCAAGCGGTTAGCCACAATGACAAAAATACCAACCACAAGAATAAATAGCGTGGCCAGTGCATTGATTTCAGGCTTGAGCCCAAGACGTACCCTCGAAAACACCTCGAGGGGCAAAGTCGTATAACCGGGCCCCGACAAAAATGAAGCTATCACCACATCGTCAAGCGACAAAGTGAACGCCAGTAACCAGGCCGCGAGTAATGCCGGTGCGATCAAGGGGACTGTAATCAGAAAAAAGACCCGCGCGGGACTGGCACCCAGATCAAGCGCGGCTTCTTCGAGCGAGCGATCGAGATCGCGGATGCGCGACTGAATGACAATCGCCACATACGCCACGCATAGCGTGACATGGCCCACCCAGATCGTGAACATGCCATTACCCGCTGGCCAGCCCAGCCATTGGCCCAATTCCACAAATAACAACAACAGCGATATACCCAGCACCACTTCAGGAATAACGAGGGGAGCACTGAGCATACCTATGTAAAGTGTAAACCCCTTGAACTTGCCCATGCGAACCAGAACATAAGC
>CAYTSJ010000024.1:0-12006 GCA_964440385.1 uncultured Pusillimonas sp.
GTGCGTTGTGCCAGAGTCAAACCAGACGTCGAGGGTGTCGCGGTTTTTCTCGTAGTGACTGGCTTCTTCACCGAGCAGGTCAACAGGGTCCAGGGTTTGCCAGGCTTCAATCCCTTCTTTTTCAACACGTTGGGCGATGAGTTCCAGCAGTTCCGGGGTGCGAGGATGCAGTTCGCCGGTTTCTTTGTGCACGAAAAATGCCATGGGTACACCCCACTGGCGTTGTCTGGACAGCGTCCAGTCAGGGCGATTGGCGATCATGGCATGCAGGCGCGCACGACCCCAGGCGGGATAAAACCGGGTGTTTTCAACCCCTTTGAGTGCCATTTCGCGCAAGGTCGGGCTGTCTTCAACCTGACGGTCCATACCGGCAAACCATTGGCTGGTGGCTCGATAAATGACCGGGGTCTTGTGGCGCCAGCAGTGCATGTAGCTGTGCTTGAGCGGCGCTTGCTTGACAAGACTGCCCACAGCGTCGAGCGCTTCAACGATTTTTGGGTTCGCTTTCCAGATGAGTTCGCCACCAAACAGGGGCAGACTGCTGACGTAGTGGCCATCACCCATGACCGGGTTGATGATGGCATCGTCGGTAAGCCCGTTGGCTTTACAGACTATGAAGTCGTCTACACCATAGGCGGGTGCAGCGTGTACCACCCCGGTACCGGCATCCAGACTGACATAGTCAGCAGGGTAAATCGGGGAAACTCTCTGGTAACCTTTGTCGGCGTCAAATAATGGATGACGACCTTCAAGACCTGCCAGTGACTGGCCTGGAGCCGTTGCAATGATGTGGCCTTCCAGCCCCCAGTCTTGCAGACAGGACTCAACCAGGTCAGCAGCGATCAGCAGGTGGTTACCTGTGGCACGAGGCTGCGACAGTTTGACCAGCGCATAGCTGATGTCCGGCCCAACGTTCAGCGCCTGGTTGGCAGGCAGCGTCCAGGGGGTGGTTGTCCAGATGACAATCGCACCCTCGACCGGTTGACTTTGGCCAAAGATCTCAGCGACCCTGGCGGGGTCATTGAAGCGGAAGGCGACATGCACGGCAGGATCAGTGCGGTCAGCGTATTCAACTTCGGCTTCAGCCAGGGCTGAACCGCAGTCAAAGCACCAGTTCACGGGTTTCAGGCCACGGAAGACAAAGCCCTTTTTCATGATTTTTCCCAGCGCACGCAGCTCGTCGGCTTCGTTGCTGTAATTCATGGTCAGGTAAGGGCGATTCCAGTCGGCCAAAACACCCAGTCGCTTGAAGTCGGTACGCTGGCGGTCGATCTGTTCCTGGGCATAGGCGCGTGCCTTGGCCTGAACTTCACCGACAGGCAGGTTCTTGCCGTACTTTTTCTCGATCTGGATTTCGATAGGCATGCCATGGCAATCCCAGCCAGGCACGTAGTGCGCATCAAAACCATCCATGTTACGGCTTTTGACAATGATGTCTTTAAGCACCTTGTTGACCGCGTGCCCGATGTGGATGTCGCCATTGGCGTAGGGCGGGCCGTCGTGTAGCACAAATTTTGGACGCCCTTGGCTCGCTGCCCTGATGGCAGCGTAGACTTTGTGTTCTTCCCATTCGGCAACCCATTTGGGTTCGCGTTTGGCCAGATCGCCACGCATCGGGAAGGGGGTTTCGGGCAGATTGAGAGTTTGTCTATAGTCCATGGAGCGCAAAATAATCGCGAGCTTGCCGTGCATCGTTATCGATGGCGGCAGTCATTGTGGCCAAGTCGGGGAAAGTTGCTTCGTCGCGAAGAAACTTGAGGAATTCGATGCGTGTGAGTTTACCGTATGCGTCAATTTTGCAGTCGAAGAGGTGGACTTCTAGCAGCACATGGCCGTTATTATCAACCGTTGGACGTACACCGAGGCTGGCGACGCCGTTTAGCGGGCGATCGGCCAGGTCGTGAGCACGCACAATATAAATGCCAGAGCGCGCAGCGCACAATTGCGGCACATTGACATTCAGTGTGGGGTAGCCTATGGTTCTTCCCAGTTTTTTGCCGTGTACGACATGGCCGCTGATACGATAAGGGTGACCCAGTAAATGTTCGGCGTGATCCAGGTTGCCTACGGCCAAAGCGGTCCTGACTTCCGAGCTGGAAATTCGATGGCCATTTTCATCAACAACATCGGTGATCAGGTCAACTTCGAAACCATGCTTGCGCCCAAGCTTGCGCAGGAAGTCAGTGTCACCGGTGCGACGGTGACCGAAACGGAAGTCTTCGCCAACCAGTAGCCAGCGGGTATTCAGACCCCTGATCAGAGTGTGTCTGACGAAGTCTTCGGCAGATAAATCTGCCAGAGTCTGGTTGAAGCGCATCAACGCCAACTGTCGAATGTGCAGTCGTTGTATGCCCCAAATCTTGTCGCGCAGGCTGCTGATTTGCGTGGGCATGAGCTCGGGACGCTTGCCTGTGCGCGCAAAGAACACCCTGGGGTGTGGGTAAAACGTCATGACTGTAGGGGTCAGGTGACGTTCTTGAGCGACTTGTGCGACGCGTGCCAAAATAGTCTGGTGTCCTCGATGGACACCATCAAAATTGCCGATGGATACAGCGCTGGGGCTGTTATCGTCGAATCGAGGCAGTGATCGGTAAATTTTAAGGGCAGATTTCACAGGCGACAGTTTACAATTTTATGTTGCATTGCTCAGGAACCGGATTTTGACCTCATCAGCTACACCAACTTTATCAGCCGTGTCGGGCAAGTGCCGCCTGGTCATTCTTGTGTCCGGCCGTGGTTCGAACATGCAGGCGATTGTCAAAGCCATCGCACATCGGGGGCTTGCCGCCGAAGTCGTGGCTGTCGTCTCAGACAAACCTGCGGCACACGGACTGCAATGGGCCCGTGAACAAGGCCTGCAAACGTGCGCGATTGAACCGGGGGCTTATGTTAACCGAGAAGCCTACGATCAAGCGCTGGCGCAAGCGGTTCAAGCGTATTCGCCCGATTATGTGTTGCTGGCTGGCTTCATGCGTATTTTGTCTGATGCCTTCGTCAACGTGTTTAGCGGGCGCCTCATCAACATTCACCCCTCATTGCTACCGGCATTTCCTGGTCTGAAGACCCACGAGCAGGCTCTGAGAACGGGTGTTCAGTGGCATGGTTGTACTGTGCATTTTGTGACCCCTGTGCTCGATTGCGGGCCCATCATTGCCCAGGCCGTTGTGCCCGTCCTGGCACACGATACCCCCCAAACGCTGGCCGAGCGGGTGCTCAAGGCCGAGCACCCGCTGTACACCAGCGTGGTCGAATGGCTGGTCGCAGGTCGTGTTCACTTACTTTCCGACGGTCGCGTGACCGTCGACGATTTACCCACTCGTGCCTGTAGCCTGTTGCCCGAGGCAACACCAGACAGCCCGGTGCAACTCTCCAAGGTTTGAAATGAAACAGAAAAAGACACCGCAACGACCTTTTAATCTCGGCGCAGCGCGCGTCGACCAGGTTCAGTCGGTACTGGGCGAAATCCTTCAATGGGCCTACCCGGCTGATGCGGTCTTGTCCCGCTGGATGAAAGCGAATCCCAAATTAGGTGCGCGTGATCGCGGTGAAGTGGCCGATGCGGTATTTGAAGTGTTGCGGCACTTGCGTCGTTATCGACATTTTGCTGAAAGTGGTATGGGTCCAGGGGCGCGCCGTTTGGCCATTCTGGGCTTGTCGGCGGTGGTTAGCGAGCATCTGTTGGCCGAGGCGCTGAGCGAAGGTGAAAAGCAGTGGCTTGAACATGTCCGGCGCATTCCCCTTGATCGTTTGCCCAGGGCCGTGCGTGACAGCATGCCTGACTGGCTGGACGAGCGCCTTTCGGCGTTGCCTGATGCCGACGCCTTGGTGGCCGCGCTCAATCAACCTGCGCCCCTTGATATTCGCATCAATCCGCTCAAAGCCGAGCGTGAGCCCATGCTTGAACTCTTGCGTTCAGGGCCTGCGGCTAAATTTAACCCTGAACCGACCCCTTATTCCCCTTGGGGGATCCGCCTGCAGGGACGCCCGCCGGTTAATCGATGGCCCATGTTCGAGAAAGGTGAAATTGAAGTCCAGGATGAAGGGAGTCAGTTATTGGCTGCCTTGGTCGGGCCCAAGCGTGGAGAAATGATTATTGACTATTGTGCAGGGGCGGGGGGCAAGACCTTGCTGTTGGGGGCTTTGATGCGTTCAACGGGTCGTCTGTATGCCTTTGATGTGTCATCGGCCCGGCTGGCGCGCGCCAAACCCCGTTTTGCGCGTAGCGGTTTGTCAAATATCGTTCCTGTAGTTATTGCAGAAAATAACGATCAACGCGTCAAGCGGCTGCGCGGCAAGGCCCAGCGGGTACTGGTTGACGCGCCGTGCAGCGGGCTCGGGACCCTGCGACGCAATCCTGATCTGAAATGGCGTCAGCACCCCGAGTCCCTCGTTGAGCTGTTGGCCTTGCAGGCCAGAATTTTGCGCCAGGCGGCCCAGTGCGTTGCGCCCGGTGGGCGACTGGTTTACGCAACGTGCAGCATCTTGCCGGAAGAAAATGAGCGGCAGGTTGAAGCGTTTTTGGCCGAAAATCCTGAGTTTTCTTTGCTGGATGCTAACAAGATCATCGCAGATCGTTGTAAAAATCTGACGTTTGAGACGCCGTGGCTATCGCTGCGGCCCGATGTGCATGGCACGGATGGCTTTTTCGCCGCTGTGATGGAGCGTACAAAACCTGCGCCTCAACCAGCATCTGTTTGATTTAGCGCAAGAACTTATTTGCAACACTAGTGTCACACCCGTTGCAACTACGCTAAACTTGGAAGGTTACTTTGAAAGGGTCTAACACACAGTTTATGGACTACGTTTTATCATTTATTTCGGGCGGTTTGCTGCAGCTTTCGTGGTGGCAAGTGGTGCTCGTTACGCTGGTGCTGACGCACATCACTATTGTGGGTGTCACGTTGTTCTTGCACCGTAGCCAGACTCACCGCGGGCTTGATCTGCATCCGGTTGTCATGCACTTTTTCCGCTTCTGGCTCTGGATGACCACCGGAATGGTCACCAAAGAGTGGGTTGCAATTCATCGCAAGCACCACGCCAAATGTGAGCGCGAAGGTGATCCGCACTCGCCCATGATTTACGGCATTAACCGTGTGTTCTTTGAAGGTGCTGAACTCTATCGTCAAGAGTCTGCCAATCAAGATACCCTCAAGCGTTTCGGTTATGGCACCCCCGACGACTGGCTCGAGCGCAACGTGTACTCGCGCCACAGCGCTCTGGGCATTCTTATTATGCTGGGCATCGATCTTGCCTTGTTCGGTGCGCTGGGTCTGACGGTATGGGCTGTACAGATGGCCTGGATTCCTTTCTGGGCTGCCGGCGTTGTCAATGGTATTGGTCATTACTGGGGTTACCGCAATTACGCCAGCCCCGACACCAGCACCAACGTTTCTCCTATCGGTCTGATCATCGGTGGCGAAGAACTGCATAATAATCACCACGCCCATGGCACTTCGGCCAAGTTTTCGTCCAAATGGTACGAATTTGATATTGGCTGGGGTTACATCCAGATTCTCAGTGTTTTCGGTCTGGCCAAGGTACGTCGTGTGGCGCCCAAGCTCAAGCTTGAACCCAATGCCAATGCTGCGGTTAGCGCCAAAACTCTCGAAGGGGTCATCATGCACCGCTACGAAATTTTGGCTCGCTATACCGATCTGGTTAAAAAAGCCGCCTCTGAAGAGCTGGCCAAACTGAAGTCTGGCCTTCAACAAGGCAGCTTCAAGGCTAGCCCAACCGCTTTGGCTCGTGCCAAAGACTGGCTGTCACAAGCCGATGACAGCAAGCTTGCTCCCTCCGAGCGTGCCGAGCTAGACACCGTATTGGCGCAAAGCCAGTCGCTGTCAACCTTGGTTCAAATGCGTCGCGAACTTACCCGTCTCTGGGAAAGCTCCAGCGCCAGCAGCGAGCAGCTTGTCAGCGATTTGCAAGCCTGGCTGCAACGTGCCCAGCAAAGCGGCATTGAAGGTCTCGAGCAGTTCGCACTGCGTCTGCGCCGCTACGCGGCATGATCGGGTCGTTAAACCCGCAACAGCAATCTGCAGTCACACTTCCCACCGGCCATGCTTTGGTGCTGGCGGGTGCGGGAAGTGGCAAAACCAGGGTACTGACCACGCGCATGGCGTGGCTTATTCAGGGGGGGCAAGTTAGCCCCTTTGGTTTGTTGGCGGTTACCTTTACCAATAAATCGGCGCGCGAGATGCTCACGCGCCTTTCTGCATTGTTGCCCATCAACACGCGCGGCATGTGGGTGGGTACCTTTCATGGGCTGTGCAATCGCTTGTTGCGCGCCCACCATCGCGATGCTGGTTTGCCGCAAACCTTCCAGATTCTCGATACTGCCGATCAACTTTCAGCCATCAAGCGGTTGATCAAGGCGGCTGGCATCGATGACGATAAATTTCCGCCGCGTGATGTTCAACGGTTTATCAATGGATCGAAAGAACAGGGGCTTCGGCCCGACGATGTCGAGGCTTACGACGCGCATCGCCGCGGTCTGATCGACTTGTATCGACAGTATCAGGCACAGTGCGAGCGCGAAGGGGTGGTTGATTTTCCCGAGTTGTTGCTGCGTGCCTACGAACTTTTGCTGCGCAATGCGCCCATTCGCGAACATTATCAGCGTCGTTTTCAGCACATTCTTATCGACGAGTTTCAGGATACCAACGATCTGCAATACCGTTGGTTGAAACTGCTTGCCGGTGGTGGGGCCTGCTTGTTTGCGGTGGGCGATGATGACCAGTCTATTTATGCGTTTCGCGGCGCCAATGTGGGTAACATGGCCGCCTTTGAGCGTGAGTTTGCGCAAGGTAATGTCATTCGCCTCGAGCAGAACTATCGCTCGTACGGACATATCCTTGATTCTGCCAATGCCCTGATCGCGCATAATGCAGCCAGGCTGGGTAAAAATCTCTGGACCGAGCAAGGCGTGGGTGAGCCTGTCCGAATTTGCGAACAAGGCACCGATTTGCTCGAAGCCCAGTGGGTTGTCGATGAGATTCGTGCCTTGGTCTCAAGTGGTCATGCCCGTCGCGATATCGCTGTGCTTTATCGAAGTAATGCGCAATCCCGGGTGATCGAGCACAACCTGTTTTCGTCGGGTATTCCCTATCGTGTCTACGGCGGTCAGCGCTTCTTTGAGCGTCAGGAAGTCAAGCACGCTTTGGCCTATCTGCGTCTGGTGTCTAATCCTGATGACGATACCTCATTATTGAGAGTCGTCAATTTTCCGGCTCGCGGCATTGGTGCCCGGACGCTCGAACAACTGGGTGATGTCGCTCGTTCGCAGGGCAGCAGCCTGTACGCGGCTGTCGGTGCATTAGGCGGTAAAAGTGGCAGCAAGGTACTGGCTTTTGTTGATTTGCTGGCCTCAATGGCCGAGCAGGCCAGCATCTTGCCTCTTCCTGAACTGATCGAACACATCGTTCACCACAGCGGTCTGCGGGATCACTACATGGGTGAAAAAGAAGGGGCCGATCGTCTTGAAAACCTGCAGGAACTAGTCAATGCCGCGACCGTTTTTGTGGGTGAAGAAGGCTTGATGGGAGAGCCCGCATCAGTACGACCACCGTCTGTCGGCGTAGCGCTTGAATTTGCCGATGATGCGGGTTTGGTGCCTTCAGGCGGGTTATCGGCTCTTGACAGCTTTCTTTCGCATGCTTCGCTTGAGGCGGGTGACAACCAGGCACAAGCCGGTGAAGATGCGGTACAACTCATGACGGTGCATGCCGCCAAAGGACTTGAGTTCGACTGTGTTTTCATCACAGGCCTTGAAGAAGGCTTGTTCCCCCATGAAAACAGCCTGACCGAACAAGGCGGGCTGGAGGAAGAGCGGCGCCTGATGTATGTGGCTATGACGCGAGCACGCCAGCGGCTCTACCTGACTTTGGCACAAAGTCGGATGCTGCATGGTCAGACGCGTTATGCCTTGCGGTCGCGGTTCTTGTCCGAGATTCCCGACGAGCATCTAAAATGGCTGACTCCGCGTGAACAGCAGCGAGCACCCGCTGAACCAATGTCCTGGGGCGGCGCTTATCGTCGTAGTGATGCTTATGGTCGCGCGCCAGCCAGCACCCTGGCGCCTAAAACCACGCCTCGAAGCCTCACGACTGGTGTGACCGTTGGCGAGCAGCATTTCAGGGTTGGCCAAGGGGTATCCCATGCCAAATTTGGTGATGGGACCATTATTGGCTTAAGTGGCAGTGGCACCGATGCCCAGGCACAGATCCAGTTCCGCGATGTGGGTATGAAAACCCTGGCGCTGGGTGTGGCCAAGCTGACCATTACACAGGGTTAAAAAGGCTGATGGCAGGTTGTGCACTGAAAGTCCCCCTTGTTTTGGGGGATGACTCGTGCACAACTTTTTGCAAAAAGGTTCAAGCGCCCTTGTCGATAAGCTCGAGCTTTTCCTGGGCCATTAACCAGTCTTCTTCCAGTTGTTCCAGTGTTTTGCCTAGTTCGCCGTGCTCGGCCAGAGCCTTGACGCGTTCGTCACGCCGGTGGTCAGCATAAAACTCTGGGTCAGCAATGAAGGCGTTCAATACATCCAGACGCTCGCGAGCGATCGTCATTTTTTTTTCAAGGCTTTCAACCTGTTTAAGCAACGGCTTGCGCAAGGTCGACTGGCGCTGACGCTCTTCAGCGTCGAGTCGCTTTTGTGTTTTGCGGTCAATGACCGTGCCACCGGCATCGTCACGCTCGCGGTTGGCCTCATTGCGGGCTTCCGCACGCAAGCTGGCGGTGCGTTGATTCAGCCAGTCGCGGTAGTCTTCCAGGTCACCGTCAAATTCACTGACTTTGCCCTCGGCCACAATCCAGAAGTTATCGACAGTGGTTCTGAGCAGGTGACGATCGTGCGATACCAGCAGCACACTGCCTTCGAATTCGGCCAAAGCTGTTGCCAGCGCTTCACGTGTTTCGACATCCAGGTGATTGCTCGGCTCGTCAAGCAATAACAGATTAGGCTTTTGCCAGACCACTAACGCCAGTGCGAGTCTCGCTTTTTCACCGCCTGATAAGGGTGCAATTTTCTGATTGACCATGTCGCCGCTGAAACCAAACCCACCTAAATAGTTACGTTGCTCTTGCTCACGTAGATCAGGAGCAATGCGGACCAGATGCTGCAGTGGGGTTGCGTCGGCGTCGAGCATGTCGAGTTGTTGCTGGGCGAAGTAACCGATTTTCAAACCTTTGGAGGCACGACGTTCACCTGACAGCGGGGGCAGTTCTTCTGCCAGAGTTTTAATGAGCGTACTTTTACCCGCGCCATTGACGCCCAGAATACCGATGCGGGCACCGCCTCGAACCATCAGGGTGATGTTCTGCAAGACAGGGCGAGGCTCGCCGCCGGGGTTGGGGTATCCCGTGCTCAGGTTGTCAAGCACCAGCAAAGGGTCCGGCATGCTTTCCGGGACGGGCAAGCGAATGTCGATGCCACCATCGGCATGGAGCGGTGCCAGCGTTTCCATACGGGCCAGCGCTTTCACACGACTTTGGGCTTGCTTGGCCTTGCTGGCTTTGGCCTTGAAGCGGTCAATAAAACTTTTGAGCCGAGCCGTTTCACGAACCTGACGGTCATGCGCTATCTGGGTTTGACGAATGCGTTCGGCGCGTTGCGTCAGGAAGTCTTCGTAGCCGCCCTTGTAGCGAACCAGCTTGCCATTGTCGAAGTGCAAAATGGCTTTGGCGACCGCATCCAGAAATTCGGTGTCGTGTGAAATCAGGAGGACCGTACCGTCATAGGCCGCAAGCCACCGCTCAAGCCAAAGCATGGCGTCAAGGTCAAGGTGATTGGTCGGTTCGTCTAGCAGTAACAATTCAGAAGGCGCCATTAGCGCCCTCGCCAGGGCCAGGCGCATTTGCCAGCCGCCCGAGAAGCTGCGAACCGGGCTCATCCATTCATCGGGACCAAATCCCAGCCCCGCCAGCAATTGTTCTGCGCGTGAGGGCGCACTCCAGGCATTGGCTTCAATCAAGGCGGCTTCAAGTTCAGCAATTCGGTGACCGTCGCTGTCGGGCGTTGCCGCGCGTTCTGCTTGTAAACGGCGCAAACCCACATCGCCATCAATGACAAACTCGCGTGCGGGTCGATCAGGGGTTGAGATGTCTTGTTCGACGCAAGCAGTACGCCAGCTTGAAGGCCAATCAATTGACCCTGCGTCTGCGTCGAGTTCGCCTTTGAGCAGGGCAAACAGGGTGGATTTACCCGCACCGTTCTTGCCGACTATACCGACCCGTTCACCGGGGTTGATGACGAAATCTGTGTTGTCGAGAAGCACTTTGGTTCCTCGACGCAGGGTAATACCGGTAGCGCGAATCACGATGCAGCCGGCTCCCGCGCCACCAGTTGTTCTCGTGTCAGCAGCAAAATCTGGTCTTCAGCGGATTCGGTGCTGAGCCAAACGGGCTCGAGTTCGGGGAATGCATTCAGGAAGTTTTCGTATTCGTTACCGATTTCGAGCACGAGGATACCTTCAGGGGTCATGAAGCGCGGCGCATCGTTTAGCAATCGCCTGACAATATCCATGCCGTCTTCACCGCCCGCCAGAGCCAGTGTGGGTTCGTGCCGATACTCTGCGGGCAAGGCTTCCATGGCATGGCTGTTGACGTAGGGCGGGTTGCAGATAATGACGTTGTAATTGCAGTCGGGCAGCTGGTTGAAAAGGTCGCTGCGATGCGCGGTGACACGCCCGTCCAGGCCGAAGTGTTCAATGTTCTGGTCGGCCACTTCAAGGGCATGTTCCGAGACATCAACCGCATCGACCTGCGCTGCCGGAAACGCCAGCGCAGCCAAAATAGCCAGGCAGCCCGAGCCCGTGCATAGATCAAGGACATAGTCCACCTGGTCAGGATCTGACACCCAGGGGGAAAGTTGTTCAGCCAGTAACTCGGAAATAGGCGAGCGGGGAATAATGACGCGCGGATCAACGGCAAAGCGATGACCTTGCAGCCAGGCTTCCCCCGTCAGGTAGGCGGCAGGAACACGCTCATTCAGACGACGTTCAACCATTTTCAGGAATTTTTCTCGTTCTTCTGGCAGTACGCGGGCATCCAGAAACGGATCAAGCGTGTCTAAGGGCAGATGCAAGACGTGCAAAAGCAGATACACGGCCTCATCCCAGGCATTGTCACTGCCATGACCAAAGCTGAGTTTTGCAGCGTTAAACTGGCTAACGGTGTAACGCAACAAGTCGCGTACCGTCAGTAATTCCTGGTAGGCCGATGGGTTCATAGTGTGTCCGTTCAGTTATGTAAGCAGCAGGTTTTCCAGCGTGCGCCGGTAGATGTTTTTCAGGGGTTCAAGCGAATCAATGCGGATGTGTTCGTTGACTTGATGAATGCTGGCATTGACGGGGCCAAATTCAATGACTTGAGGGCATATTTTGGCAATGAAACGCCCGTCTGAAGTGCCGCCCGTAGTCGACAGTTCGGTGTCAAGGCCAGTTTCAGCCTTGATGGCGTTGACCAAGGCTGCGCTCAGTTCACCGCGAGGCGTCAGGAATGGTTCCCCCGACAGAGTCCAGACCAGCTCGTAATCGAGCGCGTGTTCATCCAGTACCCGATGCACCCGTGCCTTTAACGTATCGGGGGTGTTCTCGGTTGAAAACCGGAAATTGAAATCGATGACGGCTTCACCGGGCACCACATTGGTGGCCCCCGTGCCTGAATGATAGTTGGAAATCTGAAAAGTCGTGGGAGGGAAGTATTCGTTGCCTGCATCCCATTCGATGACTGTCAGTGCTGCAATCGCCCTGGCGACCAGATGGATCGGGTTGCGTGCCAGGTGGGGGTAAGCCACATGACCCTGTTTGCCTTTGATGGTCAAACGCCCTGACAAGGACCCGCGCCGACCGTTTTTAACGGTATCCCCCAAGATGGACACGGAAGTAGGTTCGCCAACAAGGCAGTAATCAAGCGATTCATTACGCGCTTTCAGTACTTCGCAGACTTTGATGGTGCCATTAACCGACGGACCTTCTTCGTCAGAGGTAATCAGCATGGCAATCGAGC
>CAYTSJ010000025.1:0-11939 GCA_964440385.1 uncultured Pusillimonas sp.
ACCGGCTTGCGCATGATGCCAGGCAAACGACAGCGTTTTTCCCACCACTGCAAGGCACGCTGGTAGCGAGAATAGCCCCCGAACAACTCATCACCGCCATCGCCCGACAGCGCGACGGTGACATGCCCTGCGGCCATCTGCATCAACAAAACCGTCGGGATTTGGGAAGAATCCGCAAAAGGCTCATCGTAAATGTCAGGCAACCGTGGTACCACCGCCAGCGCATCAGCCGCCGTCACGTAAAGCTCGGTATGACGGGTGCCTAAATGTGCAGCAACCTCGGCCGCATAATGTGCCTCATTCCAGGCCGACTCTTCAAAGCCAATGGCAAACGTATTGACAGGGCTGGCACTGAGATTCTGCATCAGGGCAACAATCAACGACGAATCGACCCCGCCCGACAAGAAAGCACCGAGCGGTACATCGGCCATCATTTGTGCCCGAACGGCCGTCGTCAGCACCTGTTCCAGCGCGTCTATGGCTTCGTCATCGCGGGAAAAAGACAATGGCTGTTCAAAGTTCTTGTGAGCCGTCTGCCACGCAGACCAATAGGCCACACCGGGGGGCAAGGCCTTCTGCCTGAGATGATCTGCCGTGATGGTCACAAAATGACCTGGCATCAACTTCCTGACCCCCGCATAAATGCTGAAAGGCGCAGGAATATAGTTGTGTCGCATCATCAACGCCAGGGCATCCCGGTCAAGCGTGGCGTCAAATCCGGGCATGTCACGCAAGGCTTTCAGCTCGGAGGCAAATGCAATTGTGGCCCCTGCATGCCCCCAGTAAAGCGGCTTCTCGCCCATACGATCTCGCGCCAGCGAGAGCTGGCCTTTCTCCCGATCCCAGAGGGCAAAGGCAAACATGCCCACCAAAGATTCAAGGGCTGTTTCAAGACCCCACGCCGAAATGACCGCCAGCAGCGTTTCAGTATCGGAATGCCCTCGCCAATCAGGGGAACGCCCCTGAACCTGAAGCAATTCACGAAGATCAAGGTGGTTGTAGATTTCACCATTGAGCACCAGAACGTAGCGACCGCAGGCTGAAAGCATGGGCTGATGCCCGGCCTCAGACACGTCGACAATGGCCAAGCGAACATGGGCCAAACCAATGCCGGCCTCGGGATCCTCCCAGTAACCATCACTGTCTGGGCCGCGGTGGCGCATTACCTTGCGACTTGCCGCCATCACATCTTGTCGATTTTCCATGGGCCCCCAGGCCCCAACAATTCCACACATAACTATCCTCAGACCTCAGCGACGATGCTGCACGCCCAAAACTTCTTCGAAAAGGTGACGCCATAAAGCCATGACCCGCGCGCCCGAAAATCGATCACGCACGTCGATGGCCCGACTCGCCAGCATCTGTCGTCGCGCGGGTCGGGCCATGAGGTCGGAAAGGTGTGCGGCCAAGGCCTCGACATCTTCGGCAGGCGTCACCAGCACACCATCAATTCCAGGACGAATGATCTCGCGCGGCCCGGTCTCGCAATCAAATGCAACTGCCGGCAAGCCGCTGGCCATGGCTTCGAGCAAGGTGTTGGACAGCCCTTCCACCCTGGAGCTCAATACGTACAAGTCAGACCGGGCATACCAATCGGCGACATTGCCCACCCTGCCTGGCATCATGACCCTGTCGGGCAAGCCTGCGGCGTCCACCTTGGCCTGAAGCGCCTCACGCTCGGGCCCTTCTCCCAGAATCACCAGATCCCAATCGGGAAACCATTCAGCCAGAGACTGGAATGCGTCGAGCAGCAGGTCAAACCCTTTATGCTCATGCAGGCGCCCTACAGCCAGCAACCGCTTGCGACCACGTCGTGGCGGCGGGTCAAGACGGGGCTCGACAGATTCAAGTGGCCAACGAACGGCATTGGGAATGACCGATACACGACTACCCGGCAAATGCTCGCTGATCCACTGCGCCGTACCCGACGTCAAGGCAACCACTCTTGACGCTTGCGGGTAGGCCCAACGACGCAGTCGCAACCAGAACGGTGACAACGTTTGGGAAGGCGGATGTGTATGCTCGGTAGCAATCACGGGGCACGATAACCCTCGTGCTGCAGCAATGGCCAGCACAGACGAGGTTGTCATCATGCCCAAAACCAGTGTGGGACGTGCACGACGCATGACCCTGCGTAACTTCCAGATGCGTTGCACATTGGCAGCGATCGCTCTCACCTTGCTATGACTGGCGCCTGCGGTGCCCAACACCACACGATGAACGCCTTGGGGTAAAGGATACGCGTCACTGGACGCATCGGATTGCGTAACGACCGTCACTTTGTAACCAACGGCTAACCACCACGCACTGAGATCGACAGTGACACGCTCGGCTCCGCCGCCACCCAGGGAATGAATCACAATCATCAGATGCGGCACACGCTTTGTTCTTGACACAACCAGATCCAAATAAAAACTTATTGCGCGGACTTCACAGGCCTGTGGTACCAGGCAGCAATGGCATAGCACACAAACGAAGACGCATACATGAAGGCCGTCGCCAGCATGATGCCTTGAGCACCAAACCGGGGTGCCAACAGGACATTCATTAGCGCTTTGACCGCGAAATTAGTCACCGCAATCGCAGCCATCAGACGGTATCGACCCTGACTGGCCAACAACTGCACCAGAATCAAAACCCCAAAATAAAAAGGCAGCTGCAGCAGCCCCCACCGCACGACCTCGGCGACCCGAACCGTGTCTTCGAAGGTGAAAGCACCGCGTTGGAACAACCCCCCAACACCCCACGGTGCCAGCCACCACCCCACCAGCGTCACTGCAGCGCCCGCCAGACACATCGCTGCCGACCACTTCAGCGCCACGTTACGCCCGTACCGCGCATCACCACGACTATGAATTTCCGCCAGAACCGGTAGTGCTGCTCGCCCTACCGAGGCCGCACCGACACCCAAAACAAGTGCCAGCAAGCGTGTGGCATACCCCAGCGTTGCATTGGTGTTGTCACCCAGCGTCGCCGCAGTGTACTGATCCAGGGGGCCTACGAAACTCATGGCGACTTGACCGATCAGCATGACTCCGGCGGCTTTGACGAGCTCTGGCCAATGGGAGGAAGACCAGGTAAAGCGAGGTCTGGCACGTGTTCCGTCAGCCCGTCCCGCCAGCCACAAAAGCACTGCTGACTGGATGAAATAGCCGACCAGCGTGCCCCAGAGCAGTGGCCCGACGGTATCGACCGAAGTCGCCAACAAGACCCAAATCAGAATCACTACCGCAGGTACGCTATCCAGCAGCGTATTCAAGTGCCGCTCGTGAGCCCGCAACCGTGCTGCGCTCATGCCACTCAGTAACGTCAATAATGCCGCCGGCGCAAACGCCCAGGTCAACTGCATGCTCATGGCGCGGGTTTCAGCACTCAGCCCCTGACCTGCAACAGCAAGCACCCAAGGCCACGCGACATAAATCGCTACAGCAAGCACCACACCCGCAGCCATCGTCCACCCCAGAAGCTCGGACAAGAACCTCTGACGTGCTTCGTCGCCACGTTTACGACTGCGGACCAACACCGGGATCAAGACAACCGACAAAACCCCTGCCAACGTCACCGGCAACCAGCTGGCAAGCGTAAAGGTGAATTGATAAGCATCAACAACATCGGAAACCCCATATCGCCATGCCACTGCCATTTCTTTGAAGGCGCCCGCGAATTTGCCCAACAACAGAAACAGCGCCACCCGCGCGGCGCCTTTGGCGATGCGCTGGTGGTCTGCACTGAGACGGGCAAGCTGGCGGGAAAAGGACTTCAAATTAACCCAGGAAACGAACGTACCAGGGCATGGCCTTTTTCAGACCCTGCAAAATGTCGAATTGCGGCGCGTATCCGAGCAAAGCCCCGGCCTTGCTGATGTCGGCCTGCGAATGACGGACATCACCCGCACGAAAATGGCCATAAACAGGGGCTTTGTTATAGGTGATACCGTTTTCAGCCAGCGTTGCAGCCAGATAGCCATACAACTGGTTCAGGCTGGTGCGCGCATTAAATGCTACGTTGTAAACCTGGTTACGCCCCTCTTCGGAGGCCATGGCCGACAAAATGTTGGCCTGGATAACATTTTCAATAAAACAAAAATCGCGGCTGGTTTCACCATCACCGTTAATCGTGACATCTTCATTGCGGATCATGGCGGCAACCCACTTGGGGATGACGGCTGCATATGCGCCCTTCGGATCTTGACGCTTGCCAAATACATTGAAGTAACGCAAACCTACGGTTTTGAAGCCATACGAGCGTGCAAAAACATCTGCATACAACTCGTTGACGTACTTGGTGACTGCATACGGCGATAAAGGGCGACCGATGCGATCTTCTACTTTCGGCAAGGCTTCATGATCACCATAGGTAGAGCTTGAAGCCGCGTAAACAAACGATTTGACCTGGGCATCACGCGCGGCCACCAGCATGTTCAGGAACCCCGACACATTGACTTCATTGCTGGTAATCGGGTCATTGAGCGACCGCGGCACTGACCCCAGTGCAGCCTGATGCAGCACATAATCAACCCCCTGGACCACGCTACGGCAAGCGTCGAGATCGCGAATGTCGCCTTCGACAAAAGTAAACCTGGACCAGGCGTCGGCACCCACGTTGTCACGGACTTCGTCCAGGTTATAGCGATGGCCGGTCGCAAAGTTATCGAGACCCACCACGGTTTGCCCCAGCCCCAACAAGGTTTCGAGCAGATTGGACCCAATGAACCCGGCGCACCCTGTGACCAGCCAACGGCGGGGTTCGGCACGTAGCGTTTCGAGGGCCTGATGATACGCAGTTGTCATAACGCCCCCTTACAGACGCAAATCGGCTTGCTGGGCCGAAAGCACATACTTCAGGTCATACAGCACATGGTCGGGCTTGCCCAACGCACGAATGGCGGGCGCCCCCATGGCGGTGAACTGGTGATGGGCAACCGCAAGGATGATGCCATCGTACTGACCATCGACCAAGGCAGGCAAAGGGGTAATGCCGTACTCATGAACGGCTTCCTCGGCGGAGACCCAAGGGTCATAGACATCGACTTCGATGTTGTATTCACCCAGTTCGCGAACAATGTCAACAACACGGGTGTTGCGCAAATCAGGGCAGTTTTCCTTAAACGTCAGACCCATGACCAGGACACGTGAGCCTTGCACCTGAATCCGTTTCTTGGTCATGGCTTTGACCAGCTGTGAAACCACGTAGCTGCCCATGGCATCGTTCAAACGACGACCCGCAAGGATAATTTCAGGGTGATAACCAATGGCCTGCGCTTTGTGGGTCAGGTAATACGGGTCGACCCCGATGCAATGCCCGCCCACCAGACCCGGACGGAACGGCAGGAAGTTCCATTTGGTACCGGCGGCTTCGAGTACCGCTTGCGTATCAATGCCCATTTTGTTGAATATCAGGGCCAACTCGTTGATCAGGGCAATATTGACATCGCGTTGCGTATTTTCAATGACTTTTGCAGCCTCGGCCACGCGGATCGATGGCGCTTTGTGCGTACCCGCCGTAATGATCTGGCCATACAAGGCATCAACCAGATCGGCGACTTCAGGGGTAGACCCTGAAGTCACCTTTTTGATGGTTGAAACGCGATGCTGCTTGTCACCCGGGTTGATACGTTCAGGGCTGTAGCCTGCGTAAAAATCGTGATTGAACTTCAGACCTGAAACCCTTTCCAGCACAGGCACGCAATCTTCTTCGGTCGCGCCCGGGTAAACGGTGGACTCGTAAATTACGATATCTCCGCGCTTGAGTACCTTGCCAATGGTTTCACTGGCCCGGATCAGGGGGGTCAGGTCAGGTTGCTTGTAGTCGTCAATAGGGGTGGGCACAGTCACGATGTAGACGTTGGCCTGGGCCAGCTGAGACGCTTCATGAGTAAACGTCAGGCCGGTGGCCTGCTCGAGCTCGGCCTCTTCAACCTCGAGCGTATGATCTTTGCCTGTGTTCAGTTCCGCAATGCGACGCGCGTTGATATCAAAACCGAGGACAGAACGTTTTTTGCCGAATTCAACGGCGAGGGGCAAACCCACATACCCCAGACCGACTACCGCGAGCTTGACGTCTTGAAGTTGCAAAATTGATCTCCTGTGCACAACGTGCATGAACAAAAAACAAGCAAAGAATTATTTATGATGACGGCCAATGGCAGGCAAGACCAGCCAGGACGGACGGCGCCAGGACACCAGGCGTGAATAAATCCAGATATAAACCGCCGCAAAGACAACAAGGCTGAGACAAAGCACCGGGGTGCTGTCCCACCAGATAGTGGCAGGGACAAGACCAATAAGCGTCAACACCCAAAGATAGGGCGACGTCATGGCATTGCACAGCGCCGGAACGGCGTGACGACCATTACGGCTGAACGTAACCCGCACCAGACGACGGAAAACCAGCTGATGAAGGTGAAGCGCATCGGGTTGATCAACGGGCGTACCGCGCTTGAACCGGCGTCGCCAGATCGAGAACAGCGTTTCAAACACAGGGTAAAAAAGCACGGCCAATGCGAAGAACGGAGAGACACCGGGATTGCGCACCACCAGCTGAACAGCAAGTTCGGCCAGCATGAACCCTAAAAAGTAAGCACCGCCGTCGCCGAGGAACACCCGTCCAAAAGGAAAGTTCCAGACCAGGAAACCCAAGGTTGCCGAAGCAAGGGCTGTAGCAATCAGGAAGATAGGAATGTCTTGAACCTGAAGGGCCACCAAAGCAATCGAAGCGGCCATCAAGGTGGCCACCATACCCGCCAAGCCATTCATGCCATCAACGATGTTCAAGGCATGGGTGCAACCGCCCACGGCGACCATCGTGAAGAGCAGAGAAACCGGCCAGAATGACAAAAGCCAATCGGCCGTATTAAAACCGACTCGCGAAACTCCTCCAATTAACCACCAGGCAATGGCAGCCGAAAGGAAAGCGGCCAGCAAACGCTTGCTGGCACCAATGTCTTTGGTGATATCTTCGAGTAAACCCGCCACAAAGACAGGCATGGCCGCAATAAAAAGTACCGGCCAAAGCCACGTCAGGGTCATGTTGCCGGGCCCCAACACCAACAACCCTGCCAGACTGCCAGCCAATACGGCAAGACCGCCTACCCGTGGTGTAGAACGGGTGTGTGAAGCCTGGGGCTTGTTGAGATCGGAGTCACCCGTGAGCTTTCCGTGCCAACGCTCTGACGCAACAATAAGCCCACCCACCATGAAAGCGACAATACAAATGTACAGCCAGGTGAGTGTGTCCCAGATTTGAGGTGAATTCACAAATTACCTATAACGCAATACTGATAAAAGCTTATTATGCAGCGCTTCTGCAACATTAGAGTCACGTTGCTGCAATAAGTTGCTACGGGAAATTTCACTGCTTTAAAAAACAGAACGCCGCCCAAAAAAAAACCCGAGATCGAGAGATCTCGGGCTAAATCCACCAAAGGAGGAGGGTGGAGGAGACAACCTTGGCATGCCGCGCTACGAAGGTATTAACCTGAGCACTTATAGCGAACTTGATTAGGGAAAACCACTATTGCGCTACGTTTTGCATCCGATAACTAATTTTATTTCGGTTTTTGCTGCATTGCAAGAATATTCTTGTTTGCTGCATTTACACCACATGAATAAAACCAAGGTGGCGTTACAAGCCGACAACAAAACTGCTTAGTTAACGACACAAGTTTAACCTAGGGCAAACCCTAGGTCAAACAGAACGACTACGCTTTTGGTTTGTTACAACATCTCTAGATGCGGTAAGCCGTCGTGGTCATTACCTTGGCCATCAGCGTCATCAAACCCTTGACTGGCTTTGGCAAACGAGACGCGCCATGCCGTTCAGCCGTTTTACGATGGCTGATTTCATCATCGCGCATTTGCTCGACAATTCTTCGTGATCGCACATCCTGGTCGGGCAATAAAGAGAGATGGCTCTCAAGATGTTTCTCGACCTGGGTTTCAGTTTCAGCCATAAAACCAAGATTACGCGCCGTACTGGCCCGACCGGCAAGCACCCCAAGCGCAAATGAACCGGCGTACCATAACGGGTTCAGATAACTGGGCCGGCTGTGCAGTTCTTTAAGGCGATCAGAACACCAGGCCAGATGGTCAACCTCTTCATGCGCGGCCTCATGCAACAGTTTGCGAATTTCAGTATCGCGAGCACACAAGGCCTGACCCCGATAGAGCGCCTGGGCACAAACTTCACCGACATGATTAACGCGCATCAAACCTGCCGCATGACGCTGCTCAGTGTCAGACAGCGCCTTATCGACCGCTGACGGGCGCCCGGCCGGATTGGGACGAGAGGCATGAACCGCACCGGATAACACTTCCAGGGCACGACCCGCTTCAACCAGGACCTGGTCAACCGGGGAAAATTTGCGCTGCAGCGCATTAACAACCTTCATTTCGGACTCCTGAGCAAAATCGGGGATACCCTCCCTCTGCCAGGTATTCTACGAAAAGTTTGCCGATGGATTAAGATTCATGCTTTTGGTTGACTCGGATTTTCATCATGGAATGCACAATTGACTGGGGTGGCCCGGAAGGTATGCTTTTCGTCGCTCGCACAGGTAGCGGGCATGTTACAGCCATGGACGGCGCACCCGAGGGTGGTGGCAACAACCTTGCGCCCCGCCCGATGGAAATGATGCTGACTGGTGCTGGCGGATGCGCCGCTTACGATGTGGTGTTGATCTTGAAACGGGGTCGACATGCAGTCACCGGTTGTCAGGTCAAATTGACCGCCGAGCGTGCCGATGCTGACCCGAAAGTTTTTACGAACATCCACTTCGCATTTACAGTGACTGGCAGCAACCTGCCTGAGGCCGCGGTAGAGCGTGCCGTCAAACTGTCTCACGAAAAATACTGTTCGGCTTCAGCGATGCTGGCAAAAACAGCTGAAATCACGCACTCGATCACAGTCGTCAACAGCTAGTCGACTCACAACCTGAATCACTCTCCGGGCTTTCCTATGGATCAGTACGAAACCTTCATGCAGCATGTTTACACGCATGGCGTGCAAAAAACCGATCGCACCGGAACCGGTACGCGGTCAGTTTTCGGGTATCAGATGCGGTTTAATCTGGCTGAAGGTTTCCCGCTGGTCACCACCAAAAAACTGCATACCAAAAGTATTTTTATCGAACTACTGTGGTTTTTGCGTGGTGACAGTAACGTCAAGTGGCTGCAAGAACGCGGCGTGAGTATCTGGAATGAATGGGCTGATCCCAATGGCGACCTGGGCCCGGTATATGGCGTACAGTGGCGATCCTGGCCAACCCCCGACGGCGGCCATATCGACCAGATCGCCCAGGTTGTCGAACAGATCAAAACCAACCCCGATTCACGCCGTCTGATTGTTTCGGCCTGGAACGTCAGCGACATCCCAAACATGGCCCTGCCCCCCTGCCATGCTTTCTTTCAGTTCTACGTTGCCGATGGAAAACTGTCTTGCCAGCTTTATCAGCGCAGTGCGGACATTTTCCTGGGCGTGCCCTTCAATATTGCCAGTTACGCCCTGTTAACACACATGGTGGCTCAGCAATGTGACCTGGATGTCGGTGACTTTATCTGGACCGGCGGTGATTGCCACCTTTACAGCAACCACTTCGAGCAAGTTGAAGAGCAATTGTCACGCAAGCCCTTTGCTTATCCGAAGCTAAACATCCGTCGCCGCCCCGATACCCTGTTTGACTACGAGTACGAAGATTTCGAAATTGTGGATTACCAATGCCACCCGCACATCAAGGCGCCGGTGGCTGTTTGACGGTTGATTCAAGACATCGCTCATGTTCTGATGTCATACCGCAATCAAGCTAAACCCCTCTGACATTCTACAGACGCACTGATGACCCCTGCACCAACCCCAAACCCTTCGCCATCGGAAACCGGGAAACGACCCCACATCAAGTGTGTTGTCGCTTACTCTCGCAACCGGGTCATCGGCAAAGACAACGCCTTGCCTTGGCACTTGCCTGCCGACCTGCAGCATTTCAAGCGCAATACGCTGGGTCAGCCCATCATCATGGGGCGCAAGACCTGGGACTCGCTGGGCCGTCCCCTGCCCGGTCGTCGCAACATTGTCATCAGCCGTGACCCCCGGAAAAAACTGGCCGGGGCTGAAGTATTCACTGCTCTGGATGAGGCCTTGCTGGCCTGCCAAAACGAACCTGTCGTGTGCATTATTGGCGGTGCCCAGATCTTCACTGAGGCTTTACCTTTGGTTCAGGAACTGATTGCTACCGAGGTCAACGCCGACATTGAAGGCGACGTCTTTTTCCCTGAACTCGACCCTTCGGAATGGCAAGAAGCCGCTCGCCTGCCCCAACCCGAAGAAAACGGCTACACCTACGACTTTGTGACGTATCGCCGTATCAACGCCCATTGATCTTTACGGCAGGTGCCGACCTTGGTAGAAGCCACTGCAAGTTGGGCGTCCTGCCACAGGCTTAATTTGGATCGATCAAGGGTGGACACGCGCAGAAGACATGTCGGTCACCATAGACGTTGTCAACCCTTGCAACAGGCGACCAGTACTTGGACTGGCGTAATGACTTGACCGGATAGGCGGCCAGCTCGCGGCTGTAAGGCGCTGCCCAATGGTCTGAAAGCAACATGGGGGCGGTGTGGGGCGCGTTCTTGAGCACATTGTCTGAAGCGTCCCATTCGCCAGACTCGATGCGGGCGATTTCAGCCCGAATAGCGATCATGGCGTCAATGAAGCGATCGAGCTCGGCCAGGCTTTCAGACTCAGTGGGCTCGATCATGAGGGTTCCCGGAACAGGAAAACTCATGGTTGGCGCATGAAAACCGTAGTCAATCAGACGCTTGGCCACATCATCAACCTGTATGTTGGCGGTGTCTTTAAACGGACGCACATCAAGAATGCATTCATGCGCAACCCAGCCCCCTTCCCCCGTGTACAACACCGGATAATAATCGCGTAAACGAGCCGCAATGTAGTTGGCCGTCAGAATGGCCACACGCGTGGCATCACGCAAACCGGCTTCGCCCATCAGGGCAATATAAACCCAGGAAATGGGCAATATACCGGCTGAACCGTAGGGCGCAGCACTGACGGGGGGATGACCTTCGCCCCGGCCTTGCGCACCCTGCAGCCCTGGCAAAAAGGGGGCCAAGTGTGCCTTGACAGCGACTGGCCCGACCCCCGGTCCGCCTCCGCCATGTGGAATACAAAAGGTCTTGTGCAAATTCAGGTGAGATACGTCAGCCCCGAACCAACCGGGCCGAGCCAGACCCACCATGGCATTCATATTGGCGCCATCGAGATAGACCTGTCCGCCTGCCTGGTGAACAAGGTCGCAGATATCAACGATATTGGCCTCAAAGACGCCGTGAGTTGACGGGTAAGTGACCATGATCGCCGCTAACTGGTTGCCGGCCTGCCCTATTTTCTGGACCAGATCATCAAGATCAATGTTGCCGCGGTCATTGGCGCCAACCACGCAAACCTCGAATCCGGCCAAATGGGCCGAGGCCGGGTTGGTACCATGCGCCGATGAGGGAATGAGACAGATATTTCGTTGAGGCTCACCGCGACTGCGATGCCAGGCCCGGATCGCCAACAGACCGGCAAATTCACCCTGCGCCCCTGAATTTGGCTGAAGACTGACTGCGTCGTAACCGGTAATTTCAACCAGCCAGGCTGACAACTGCTCGATCAGTTCATGGTAGCCCTGAGCTTGTTCCGGCGGGACAAAAGGATGCACGCCGGCAAACTCGGGCCAGGTGACGGGCAGCATCTCGGTAGTTGCATTCAGCTTCATGGTGCATGACCCCAAAGGGATCATGGTTCGGTCCAGGGCCAGGTCTTTATCGGCCAAGGCACGCAGGTAGCGCAACATGTCGGTTTCAGATCGTATCGAAGAGAAAACCGGATGCATCAGAATGGGCGTGCGACGCAACAACGCTGCAGGCAAGGCCCTGTCGGCCCAA
>CAYTSJ010000026.1:0-3302 GCA_964440385.1 uncultured Pusillimonas sp.
GGATCGCCACTGAACATTTGAACCGTGCAATTGCAGTGATGGACATCAAAATCGATGACAGCAACACGCTTTAATGCATACTTTTCAAGCGCATAGGCAATGGCCACCGCAATATTATTGAAAAAGCAGAAACCCAGGCTGCGCGATGCCACAGCATGATGACCTGGTGGCCGAACGCCGCAAAATGCATTAGCGGCATGCCCCGCCATCAGGGCATCGACGGCCACCAAACCAGCCCCGGCGGCGTGACGCGCAGCCTTTAACGAGTGAGGGTTCATGAGCGTGTCGCCATCAATCTCAAAATAGCCGGACTCGGGGACATGACGCTTCAGATACTCAAGATAATCGGGCGTATGAACGCGCACAATATCGGCATCGGTCGCCTCACGCGCATCGGTGAACTCGAGCAAACCATGAATGCCGCTAGAGAGCATCTGATCATTGATGGCGTCAAGACGCTGAGGACTTTCAGGGTGCCAGTCGCCCATCTCGTGCAGTCGACAGGCGGGGTGAGTAATATATAGGGTCTGCATAAGGATGATTATGTTCAACGCCGCAAGATTTTTGCATATAGCCCCTATTCTCGCACTTTTCGCGGGTTGTGCCTCGGTCCAGCCAGCCGCTCACAGCACAAAAAACCCGTCAACACCTGTCGCCAATATTGACACTCACGTTGCCGTCAAGCCTTCACAACAACAAGCTATGACGACAGCGGGGCCAGCCTCCCCGCGTGCCGATGTGGCCCCATCTATTCTAGCGGGCACCTCGGTGAAATCCACCGACCCGTTCACAGATCAGCAAGGTCAACTGCTGCCAGACCTGCGAGCCTATGCCCGCGAAGTTGCAAGCACACGCCAAGTGCCTTTGAGGCACGTTGAATCTCTTTTGCTTCTCGCACGTCCCAACGCTAAAGTCATTCAGCTCATGACGCCCTCAGGCAAGCGTATCCAGCGCAGCTGGGTCACTTACCGTCAGCGCTATGTAGAGCCCGTTCGCATCCGGCAAGGCATAGAGTTCTGGCAAACCTGGCGGTCAGAGATTGATGCCGCAGCAAAAAAATACGAAGTTCCGCCCTCCATACTCGTATCAATTATTGGCGTCGAAACACTTTATGGACGATACACAGGAAGTTTTTCTATCCTTGATGCGCTAGCTACACTGGGTTTTCGCCACCCTGACATTCGTCGTCCTGAACGCAGCCAATTATTTCGCGACCAACTGGCCGACCTGATCGAGCTCGACTTCAAAGGCGAGCTCGATGCCAAAACAGCCACAGGTTCCTTTGCCGGCGCGGTTGGCTTACCGCAATTCATGCCTGGCAGTCTGCGTCGCTTTGCCGCTGACGGGGATAACGACAAAAAAATTGACTTGAATGCCAGCATCCCTGACGCTTTGGCCTCAGTCGGAAAATTTCTACGCGTCCATGGCTGGGAGCCAGGTCTTCCGGTATTTGCGCCAGTGCAGTTGCCTGTCAATGCTTCCCGGTGGGTCGATGGGGGCATCAAGCCAAGGCTGACATGGCAGCAACTTGAACAAGGCGGTGCTTATGTGATTCGTCAACAAAATGAATCCATGGCCTGGACGAGGCATCCGGTAGGCGTGATCGACTTACTGGATGAACCCCGAGGTCTGGAGGAATACAGGGTGGCAACCCCGAATTTTTTTGCACTGACCGAATACAACCGCAGCTATTTCTATGCCACGTCAGTGGCTGAACTGGCACAAGAGTTGGCCGACCGGATGGGCTATGGCGCACCCGACGGCACGCCCTGATCAAACGACCGGGTTAAAGACCCCGGTCGACAAGTAACGATCGCCACGGTCGCACACAATAAAAGCAATGGTAGCGTTTTCAACACGCGCTGCAACACGCAATGCAGCCACCAAAGCTCCAGCCGCTGAAATACCACAGAAAATGCCCTCTTCGGAAGCCATGCGACGCGCCATGTCTTCAGCCTCCGACTGTTCGATCAGTTCGAAGGCATCTACTTTTGAGGGGTCGTAAATTTTGGGCTGGTACGCTTCTGGCCACTTGCGAATACCAGGAATCTGGGAACCCGGGGCAGGCTGCGCACCGACAATTTGAATGGCCGGATTTCTGGAGCGCAAATAAGATCCAACACCCATGATGGTCCCGGTAGTGCCCATGGCACTGACAAAATGGGTAATTTCACCGTCGGTCTGTTCCCAAAGTTCGGGGCCGGTAGACTCGATATGCGCCCTGAAGTTGTCGGGGTTGGCAAACTGATCAAGCACCCTGCCCTTGCCCTCGGCCTGCATTTGCATGGCCAGGTCACGCGCATATTCCATACCGCCGTCGGATGCTTTGGTGAGAATGAGCCGGGCACCGTAGGCGGTCATGGACGCCCGACGCTCGAGTGACAGGTTGTCGGGCATGATCAAAATCATCTTGTAGCCGCGAATCGCCGCAGCCATGGCCAAGGCAATACCGGTGTTACCACTGGTCGCTTCGATCAGGGTATCGCCCGGTTTAATTTCGCCGCGCTCTTCGGCTCGGCGAATCATGGAACTGGCCGCACGATCTTTGACCGAACCGGCAGGATTATTGCCTTCAAGCTTGGCCAGAATGACATTGCCACGGCGCTCGCCAACAGCACCCGGAATGCGTTGCAGACGAACCAAAGGGGTGCGGCCGATGGTGTCTTCGATGGTCTGATATGTTTTCATGATTCAAATCATACACCGGGACAGCTTACCGGTTAATCGGTGGATTCAACCGGCAAAGCTTGCGTATTTTTTCGACATAGGCACCATCAAGAGACTGCAACCTTGTCAGCCTGTTGAAATCATTTTGAGAGCTTTTCGGTCTTACCTGGACCTGCCTTTGCCCCTGGCAAAACGGTCATTCCGCCGCCCACCGTCAAACCGGCAGATCTGAGGGTGGCCAATTTAGCTGGCCCAATGCCCTTGACCCGATCGGAAAGGTCTTCCATCGATTCAAAACGACCGCTGCGGGTGCGCTCATCCACAATGACCTGCGCTGTTTTTGGACCGATGCCTCGAACAGCATCCAACTGCGCGACGGTTGCCGCATTGACATCGACCGCATGCGCAGTATTGGCGTACGCAGACCCCAGCAAGGCAAAACAGACACCCGAGCACAACAAGACAGAACGCACGTTCGATTTTGATGGCTTAGCCACCGTCGCTTGCATGAATGGATTCATGAAACCCCCTTTAAAAGAAAATAGGCACCAAGGAAATCACCTCAGTGCCCATATTCGGGGATAACAAGTAACGCCGGCAGAAATATGAATAGTTTTATCCGGGCGTAAAACTGC
>CAYTSJ010000026.1:3312-5129 GCA_964440385.1 uncultured Pusillimonas sp.
TGATTCAGAATGGTACGCACGTATTTTGCAACGCCAGTTTGAACATCGGTAAAGGGCTTGTCGTAACCGGCTTCACGCAAGCGTGTCAGGTCAGCCTGGGTGTGACTTTGATAACGCCCTTTCAGGTCGTCAGGGAAAGGAATATACCGGACAAGGTCCTGCTGGACCATCTCCTGAAGTGTCAACGGTGGCAATGCCTTGTCGTCACGCAAAGTATTCACAACCGTCATGGCCACGTCGTTAAACGTTTGGGCCCTACCCGTACCACAGTTGAATACGCCTGAAACTTCAGGGTTATCGAGGAAAAAAAGATTGACATCAACAACGTCGTCGATGAAGACAAAGTCGCGCTGCTGGGCGCCATCGGCATAGCCGTCCCAACCACCAAACAGACGCACATGGCCTTCAGCCTGAAATTGCCTCAGATTATGGTAGGCTACCGAGGCCATACGCCCCTTATGCTGCTCGCGAGGCCCGTAAACATTGAAATAACGCAAACCGGCGACAGGGGCCTTAAGCCGCCCCAGATGCTTGCGGAACGACTGGTCAAACAAGTACTTTGAATAGCCGTACACATTGAGAGGGGCTTCGTATAAAGGGTCTTCTTTATAAACCGGCCCTGCGCCGTAAACTGCTGCAGAGGAAGCATAAATAAAAGGCACTTTGTACTGCTGACACCACTGCACAAGTTCCAAGGTGTAGCGGTAGTTGTTTTCCATCATGAAGTGGCCATTGCGCTCGGTGGTGTCTGAGCATGCCCCCTGGTGCATAATCGCTTCTACACCCGACAGCCGGCCACCGACCAGTTGTTGGCGGAACTGGTCTTTATGCAGGTAATCGGCAATATCAAGGCCAACGAGGTTGGCAAACTTGTCGCCTTCGGTCAGGTCATCGACCACCAGAATATTGGAAACACCCCGGGCATTGAGCCCCTTAACGATATTGCTGCCGATAAAGCCGGCACCCCCGGTAACGACGATCATTCAAGCTCTCCTGCGGTAACCACTGATGTTCCTAGTTTGCCGACAGCAATGCCACCGGCCCGATTTGCCCAACCTACGGCCTCATCCCAGTCTAGCCCGGCAGCACGCATAACCGCCAGTGTCGCCAACACAGTGTCGCCTGCGCCCGACACATCAAACACCTCGTGCGCCATGGCTTCAACGTGAAAACGGTGATCTTGCGAGAACAGGGTCATACCTTGTTCAGAGCGGGTCACCAGCAAGGCCTCGAGCTCGAGACGCTGACGCAACGACTGCGCGCGGGCTTCAAGATCAGCCTCGGTTTTCCAGGCACCGACGGCCTCTTGCATTTCAGACCGATTCGGCGTGATGATGGTGGCGCCTTGATAACGCTCGTAGTTATGGCCTTTGGGATCAACAAAAATTGGCATGCCCCGCTCACGCGCCGCCTGAATCAGTCGTTCTACCTGGGCCAGAGCCCCCTTGGCGTAATCCGACAAAATCACAATATCGTGCAAAGCAAGCTGTGCCGAAAACAGATGGTGAACCTGATCAAGACTGGCCTGCGAAGGGTGCTCTTCGAAATCAACACGCAGCAGTTGTTGCTGGCGCCCTAATACCCGCATCTTGAGGGTGGTATGCAGCAAGGGATCAACCACCAGTCGCGCATTGATCCGGTCTTCGGCAGCCAGGCGCTCAACCTTCTGGCCGGCCTCATCATCGCCAACGACCCCCAACAACGTCGCCTGCGCACCCAAAGCCACGATATTTCGTGCCACGTTAGCCGCGCCACCCAGACGATCCTCGCGACGCGCCACCCGAACCACAGGGACAGGCGCCTCGGGAGAAATGAGA
>CAYTSJ010000026.1:5139-11886 GCA_964440385.1 uncultured Pusillimonas sp.
TCAACCTCGCCGAACCAATAGCGATCGAGCATGATGTCACCGACAACAAGCACACGAGCACCTTTGACGGCTGCCCCCGGAAAATCACTCATCGAACTTCTTCCAGTCGGCGTGGCGGATATGTCTCCCAAGAGTTACAGCCCGGACACTGCCAATAAAAATGACGCGCCTCAAAGCCACACGAATTGCAGGCATAGCGATCAAGGCGCTGCGTATGTTTATGAATCAGACTGCGTAACAAACCGAGATCCGCATCAGGGGCAGCCGATGTGCCTTGGTCGGCTGAATCTTCAATTGCAAGTTCAGCCTCAAGCAAGCGATCAAGCCCCAGCAATGAAGGATGAGCGCGCAAGGCCTCGCGCGCAAACGACCACGCCGGCGCATACCCTTGCTGCAAGCGTAATTCTTTGAAAACGACATTGAACAGGTCAAGCGTGGGATGACGCTGATAGTGAGCCTGCAAAATTGCCAGACCCTGCCCTGCTTGCCCCGCCTGACGGTAATTGTTGATCAGGTCAGTAGCCACCAAACCGGCATACTCCGGTGACTCGGCCAGTACGGCTTCAAGGTAACCCCGCTCTTGCACCGATTGCCCACTGGCACGGGCGACCGTTGCACGCAGCATGGTCACACGAGCCCGGGAGGCAACCGTCTGATCTTTGCTTTTAAGGCCCTGAAACGCATGGTCAGCCGCATCCAGCGCCGCGGTGGCCGCATCAAGTTTTGGCGGCTTTGAGGAAAGGGCTGCTTTTGCTTGCTCGCACTGATAATGAACCAGTTGAGGGACAGGCTCATCAACCAGAGCCTTGAGTTTTTTGACCGCTTCGATGGCGCGTGGCCAATCGTGACCCGATTCGTAAATACGCACCAGTGCACGAACGGCCGGCACGGCAAAGCGGGTATCTTGAACCGCAAGAAAAGCCTGCTCAGCCCGGTCAAGCATGCCGGCTTTCAGATAATCATGCGCCAGCTCATGCTGGGCATGCTCGCGTTCGGCCTCTGGCAAATCAGCCCTGGCCAATAAACTCTGGTGCACACGTATAGCGCGTTCCATTTCACCCCTGCGGCGAAACAAACTACCCAATGCAAAATGAAGTTCGGTCGTTTCCGGATCGAGCTTGACGACTTCAATAAAGGCATCAATGGCGCGATCGGGCTCCTCATTGAGAATGAAATTCAGACCTTTGAAATAAGAGTTTGGCAAATTGCGCGTTTCGGACAACATTTGCCGAATATCAACACGCGCAGCAACCCAGCCCAAACCAAACAAAACAGGCAGTAAGATCAGCCACCAGGGTTCAAAATCCATGCATCAGGCTCGCGAAAGGTAAAGAACCAACGTTTAAAGTGGTGACAATGGGACGACCGCATCGGCTGGCGTCGCGGATGATGCGCCCGACCGGGCTTCAGTTGCCTCTTTAAGTCGTGTCACATCGCGCTCGAGGCGACGAATCTCACGGCGTCGGCGCAGCATGGCTGGCACAATAGCCAGCAAGGCAAACACGACACCCAAAACAAAAGATGCAAGCATGACGACAATAAGGTAGACACCGGCAACCTGGTGATTACCGTAGAAATGGACGTTTACCAATTGTGTGTTGTTGATCGCAAACAGCAAGACAACCACAAATACGACAAGGCGCACGGCCCACACGAGATACCGCATGACGAGTCTCCGAAATTCTGGAATGCGCCAATTGTAATTGGAATGCCAGAACAGGGGGCGCGAGACGGCAAAAAAACAAACCCCCGCTGCCTTGTGGGCGCGGGGGTTTGAGGTATCTGAACACGCACGGATTAGCCGTGCATGATTTGATCGAGATGTTGGCCTAATGTGAATTTGGCATCTTCGTCGCTGAGACCTTCTTTATCGAAAGCCGCATCGACACGCTCACGTAACTCTTTGCCGGCTTTAAAGTGGGGCACCTGCTTTCCAGGTACCAACACTTTTTCACCAGACTTGGGGTTACGCCCGACACGCGGTGAACGCGTCGACAGCGAAAAACTGCCAAAGCCGCGAATCTCGATGCGCTGACCACTGGCAAGGGCCTGAGTCATGGCATCGAGCACCGTTTTTACCGCCAGATCGGTATCACGCAACGCAAGTTGCGGATACCGACCGGCCAAAGCGGCGATCAGCTCTGACTTAGTCACGACGATTAACCGTCGTCACGAGCTTGGTCGAGCTTGGCCTTAAGCAATGCACCCAAATTGGTGGTGCCGGACGAAGCACTGGCTTCAGACATGCGCTGGAGCGTGTCAGCAGTTTCGGCATTGTCACGGGCCTTGATCGACAATTGAATCGAACGTGCTTTGCGATCGATGTTGATGATCATGGCTTCAACGTTATCGCCAACGTTCAGGGCTGTTGTGGCATCTTCAACGCGACCCGAAGAGATTTCGGAAGCACGCAGGTAGCCTTCAACGTCGAGCGACAGGGTCACAACGGCACCTTTGGCTTCAACCGACTTGACCACGCCAGGAACAACCGCGCCTTTGTCGTAGGTGGCAACGAAGTTGTTGAACGGATCACCTTCGAGCTGTTTGATACCCAGAGAGATGCGCTCTTTGTCGGTGTCGATACCCAGAACGACAGCGTTGATTTCATCGCCCTTCTTGAAGTTGCGAACGGCTTCTTCACCAGTTTCGGACCAGGACAGGTCGGACAGGTGAACCAGACCGTCGATACCACCTGGCAGACCAACGAAGACACCAAAGTCGGTGATGGACTTGATTGCGCCAGAGACCTTGTCACCACGTTTGAAGTTCATGGAGAACTCTTCCCATGGGTTGGCACGGCACTGCTTCATGCCCAGCGAAATACGACGACGTTCCTCGTCGATCTCGAGAACCATGACTTCCACTTCATCGCCCAAGGTAACAACCTTACGAGGATCGACGTTTTTGTTGGTCCAATCCATTTCGGAAACGTGAACCAGACCTTCGATACCGGCTTCGACTTCAACGAAAGCACCATAGTCAGTCAGGTTGGTGACTTTACCGAACAGACGGGTGTTTTGCGGGTAGCGACGTGCCAGACCGATCCAGGGATCTTCGCCCAGCTGCTTGACGCCCAGTGACACACGGCTTTTCTCTTGGTCGAACTTGAGCACTTTGGCTTCAACTTCCTGACCCACTGTGAGCACTTCGGAGGGGTGACGAACACGGCGCCATGCCATGTCGGTGATGTGCAACAGACCATCGATGCCACCGAGGTCAACGAATGCGCCGTAGTCGGTGATGTTTTTAACCACACCGCGAACGATCGAACCTTCGCTGAGGTTTTCGAGCAGTTTCTGACGCTCTTCACCCATGCTGGCTTCAAGGACAGCACGACGTGACAGCACAACGTTGTTGCGCTTGCGATCGAGCTTGATGACCTTGAATTCCATGGTCTTGCCCTCGTAGGGCGTCGTGTCTTTGACCGGACGCAGATCAACGAGCGAACCCGGCAAGAACGCACGGATACCGTTCGTCATGACAGTCAAACCACCTTTGACCTTGCCGGTAATCGTGCCGTTGACCAGTTCGCCGGACTCGAGCGCTTGCTCGAGCGACAGCCAGGCTGAAAGGCGCTTGGCGCGATCACGCGACAGGATGGTGTCGCCGTAGCCGTTCTCGAGCGAGTCGATAGCCACAGAAACGAAATCACCGGCCTGAACCTCGACTTCACCCTGATCATTCAGGAACTCTTCGAGGGGGATCAACGCTTCGGACTTGAGGCCGGCGTTAACAACAACGAAATTGTGGTCAATACGGACGACTTCTGCAGAAATGACTTCGCCAGACTTCATGTCTTGGCTTTTGACACTTTCAGCAAACAGGTCGGCAAAGCTTTCACCGCCCATAGCGGCGGCAGGGGTTAGAGTTGAGGACATTAATTAAATCCATAGGCCAGAGTGGCCGGTAAATACACACCGGAACAAACCATTTGTCACGGCGGAGTTCAAACATTGCATTCAGGAAAAAACCTGAAACCCGCATAAAGCCGGGGTTCAAGTGCCTGAAGCACCTTTTTTCGACCACAGGTCGAGTACTGCATTAACGGTTTCTTCAATGGTTAAGTTTGAAGAATCGATAGTGACGGCATCGGGCGCAGCCACCAAAGGCGCATGAGCCCTTGAGCGGTCGCGCTCGTCGCGCTCTTGAAGATCGCGCGTCAAGTCTGCTAGATTAGCAGGAAACCCCTTGTCGATCAACTGCTTACACCGTCTTTGTGCACGTGCATGAACATCGGCAACCAGAAACACCTTGACCGGGGCATCGGGGAAGACCACGGTACCCATATCCCGACCATCGGCAACCAGGCCTGGCCACTGACGAAAGGCACGCTGACGCTCAAGCAAGGCCTGACGAACAGCACCCAAGGTTGCAATTTGCGACGCCATTACGCCAACAGACTCGACGCGAATCGCATCAGTCACATCACGCCCCTGCAGCAAGATTTTGTCGGCCTCGAACCTGACATCAAGTGTCGTCGCACACCGGGAGGCACCCGGCTCATCGGTGGCGGTAACACCAAGATCAAGACATGCCAGCGCCGTCAGGCGGTACAAGGCACCACTATCCAGCATGGACCAGCCCAAGGCACTGGCCACACGATGTGCCACAGTGCCCTTGCCCGACGCGGTAGGCCCGTCGATGGCAATCACCGGCGCTTTATCAAACGTTGTCATGACGACACCAGATCAAAAAACACATGGAAATAATCAGGGAACGTCTTGCTGACACAGTCGGGATCCTGAATCGTGACAGAGACAGGCCCAAACGCCGCCAAAGAGAAACACATGGCCATACGATGGTCGTCATAGGTCTCGATGCTGGCGGGCCGCCAGGCCGCACGGTTTGCGGGTGGTACAACCGTCAACCAGTCGGGGCCGGAAGTGACCGTAGCCCCCAGTTTCTCAAGCTCGGTGTGCATAGCGTGAATGCGATCGGTTTCTTTGACTCGCCAGCTACCGATATTGCGCAACGTACAAGGGCCATCAGCAAATAATGCCAAGGCTGCCGCCGTCATGGCAGCATCGGGAATCAGATTAAAGTCGGCATCAAAGGCGCGGAGTTTCTCGCCACAGGCCACGCAGACGCCACGCGCTTCAATATAGGTATCAAACCGTGTAATCGTCGCGCCCATGGCTTCAAGGGTATCGGCAAAAGCGATATCTCCCTGGATGCTGTCGTGACCAATTCCGTGCACCCTGACCGGGCCTGCGCCTATGGCACCCAGCGCCAAAAAATAAGACGCAGATGACGCATCACCCTCGACTTCGATGACGCCCGGGGCCTGATAGGTCGCCCCCGCCCTGATGGTAAAACGTTGCCAGCCATCACGTTCAACGGTGACACCAAAACGTTCCATCAGGTTCAGGGTAATCAAGATGTACGGCTTGGAAATGAGCTCGCCATCCACCTCAATGACCACAGATTGGCCGCTTCGTCCGGCATGGATCGGGGCCGCCATCAGCAGAGCTGTGAGGAACTGGCTGGACACATTCCCCTTCACACGAATCGCCTGGGTTGCATCAATGTGACCGGGCCGAATCTCAAGCGGTGGATAGCCCTCGTTGCCCAAATAGGTAATGTCGGCACCGAGTTGACGCAAACCTGCCACAAGGTCTCCGATGGGGCGCTCGTGCATGCGCGCAACCCCTGAAAGCCGGTAGTTGCCCCCCATCAAGGCCAAGGCTGCGGTCAGGGGCCGAAAAGCCGTGCCGGCATTACCCAGAAAAATGTCCAGGTCATTACCACCAAAAGGAATACCACCGGTTATTTCGACCTCGGTCGAAGATTCACGACTCAGGCTGACGCCCAGCTTCATCAAGCCCGCCAGCATCACACGAGTGTCATCGGAATCAAGAATGCCGCGAATCCAGGTGGTCCCTTTCGCCAGCGCCGCCAACAGCAAAACCCGGTTGGAAATACTTTTGGAACCAGGCAAAATCATGTCACCTGCGGCATGCGTCACCGGAGACAACAATAAATCGGGACTCGTCATGACAAACCGCTCCTGCTACCCCAAAAACGACGCGCTAATGCTGCGCGTTCTAATAAATCGAAAAGACGCTGGCCATCTTCTTGCAGCAAGGCTTGTTCAGCCTGTGCCAGCACATCGCGAACCTCGGACAGTTCAGCCAGCACGGCCTCGCGATTGGCCAGAAATATATCACGCCACATTTCCGGAGAGCCCGCAGCAATTCGGGTGAAATCACGAAAGCCGGTGCCTGCCAGACGCAGGCGCAAATCGGCATCGGCAGAGGCCGCAACCTGGGCCATGAACACTGAAGACAAAAAGTGTGGCACATGGCTTACAGAGGCCAACGCGGTATCATGCGCTTCGGGCATCATGTTTAAAACCCTGGCACCACACTGCTCCCATAACCGCACCAACCACTGCCGCTGAACAGGATCATTCTCGGGCAAGGGCGTCAGGACGACATTGCGCCCTTGATAAAGCGCGGCATCCGCCGCTTCTGGTCCGGTACGCTCTGCACCGGCAATGGGATGCCCTGGTATGAACTGTTTCGCCCTGTCACCCAGCACGTCACGAACTGCCCGCACCACATCGGCCTTGGTGCTGCCGCCGTCGGTAATAACGACATCGGTGCCTAAAGCGGGAAGCAGACCTTTAAGTAATGAGGGAAATGTACCTACAGGCGTTGCAAGAAAAATGAGATCGGCCTGTTCGGCCACCTCGGCCAGACTTGCGACCTCATCGATAAGCCCCAGACGTAATGCTTGCGCCAATGG
>CAYTSJ010000027.1:0-11354 GCA_964440385.1 uncultured Pusillimonas sp.
TCCCGAGGCAAGGTCGTGTCAGGCCAAATCGCCTGCCCTTATCACGGTTGGCGCTTTGATGCGCGCGGCGCCTGCACGCGTGTACCCGGGCTTGCACCTGACAAAACCCGCCCTGAATTGATTCCCTTGGTACAGGTCAAAGAACAAGGGGGATTGATCTGGGCCACCCTTGGCGAGCCGCTTCAAAACCCCACCCCGGCACGCAGCATGGCACCCGCAGATACCGACAGTTTTTTCATGACGGATACGGTGGCTTGCCGAATCGACGAGGCCGCGGAAAATTTTCTGGATGGGTTTCATACCCATTTTGTGCATGCCGGATGGATACGACGTGATCACCAGCGACAGACCGTAACCGCAAAGGTCAAACGCATTACGCAGGGCATCGAAGCATGCTATAGCAGCGAAGGTTTGCAATCCGGGTTGATTTCAAGGCTTTTGGAAGGGAGCCGCACAGTAAGTTATGGCCGTTTCATTCTGCCCGGCATTGCCGAAATCGAGTATCAGGGCCGGCAAGGCTTGAACCTGCTGATCACCGCCTGGCTGACACCCGAGTCCAGCCATCGCGTTCGCGTTCATGCCCGGATAACAACGCGCAAAGGCTTGACCCCCGCGTGGTTGAAGCGGGTGGTCCTGAACCGGCTTTTTCGTGTGATCCTGTCACAAGACAAGGCCATCCTTGAGGCAACGACCGAGAACAAACGGAGATTTTTGCGCAATGCGGCTCAAGACTCCCCCGCCATTATGGACACGCCGCTTGACCTTCTGGGTCCCTCGATTCGAGCCTTGCTGACGGGAAATACTTTGGATGCTTCAGTAGAGCGAACCATGATCAGTCAGATGTAACTTAAATGTCATCGCTTTGACACACTTTGAAGCCCCTGCTCCCGTTTTGCCAAGGCGAGGGTTTTCATGTCTAATATCACGCGTTTTGGCGCGTCAACGCTTGTTTAGGCCATATATGCGCTTGTTTAGACCGTATATGCACGTCAGGGTCTTGCGCGTCTATTAAAGTCAAAAGCATGTCTGACACTACCCCAAGGAGTCATACCATTTTGGGCCAAATCATGGACTGGATCCGGACGGGTGGCAAACCGGCTACCCCCGATGTCCCCGAAAAAACGTCTACACCGGAGTCGAGGCCCAGTTCAGCGAACCCGGTGACGACTGAACCACAGACGCAACCCACGGGTGAAAAACCCGCGAAAGCCGTCAACCCGCGTGCCCACTCGGCCTTGCTACAACAGATCGCGAGGCGCTCAGGCCGCAAAACCACGCCCACGGCCCAAGCCCTACCGCGCGAATCTGAGACCACCAGGTCCGCTGAAACACCCCCTATCGACCCACCCCAAGCCAAGACCCCCCCCATGACTGAGCCCATGCCAGACACCGCCAAGGATGAATCCAACCGGGCAACGCCCGTGCCTGAGCCGGGGTCAAGCCGGTCCATCTCGAATCACTTGCTGGCCAGAATTCGCAAGAACGCCTTGCCCGGATTGTCGCGCTCACCAGACGACCCCGACCACGTCAACGACACCGATGAACCGATGGACCCCAACACACAAGATGTCTGGGAATTCTTTGTTATGCCGGTGGCCGAGCAAATTCAGGAACGCCTGCAAGCCAACGCACTGCTGCCTGTTTTCATTGTCGAAAACCCGTTTCCGCGCTATGCAAAGAATCTGCGTGCTGCCCTGGCGAATTTGTGCCCTGCACTGAATACCTACCAGCTGGATACCCGGGTCACATCCGACTTCCAGGATCTGGTCATTCGCATGGCAGAGCAACGCGCCTTCGGCATGATCCTGTTTTGCACATCGCGTAATCAACTTCCACGCGAATTCCGTTCGCTCGTTCGTACGGATGGTTACCTTAGCATTCCGCTGATGACCGCTGAACGCCTGACTGAATACGCGGCAACACGTTTCCCCCAGGCCGAACTGGATGCGATTACCCCAGACTGGGCTGCCGCCATAGGACCCCAAGAGCTTCTGTGCGTCAACACCCTGAAACTGGAGCGTGACTGGCTGGCAGGGCTGAAACAACTGGCTGACCAGCGCAACCAGGTTCAGTCAGCCGGGGCCTCGTTGCGCCTGGACGACCTGCACGGGGTTGAAAGTGCCAAACGATGGGCAAAACAGTTATTCAACGACTTGCATCTTGCCATGCGGGGCGAAATCAAATGGAAAGAAGTTGACCGGGGTGCTTTATTCGCAGGCCCGCCGGGCACAGGAAAAACCACGCTGGCGCGAGCCATTGCCCTGGAATGCGGTATTGCTTTTACCGCTGTCGCTCCGGTCAAAGACTGGATGATCGGCAACGGCCTGGACGAGTGCATTCAGCTGATGTCCGCCACTTTTGCTGCCGCCCGTCAGCAAGCCCCGAGCATCTTATTTATTGATGAAATCGACAGTCTGGGCAACCGCGAAAAATTCCAGGGTCAAAATGCGTCGTGGAATACCGCCTTTCTGAATGCCCTGCTCAGCGAACTGGACGGTTTCGATGACCGCGATCAGATCATCGTGATTGGCGCGACCAACCATGCCGATAATGTTGATGCCGCACTCAAGCGTGCGGGTCGCCTTGATCGCATCATCCATATCAGTCGGCCCGATGTCCCCGCGCTGAAAGCCATTTACCTGGCAAAACTCAAACCGTATTCCTACGACATTTCTTCGGAAGACCTTGAAAATTGTGCGGGCTTGTCGTTGGGTCTGACAGGTGCAGACGTTGAGCTGCTGGTGCGTGGTGCGCGTCGCCGTGCACGTCTGGACAATAATCGCGCCATTACCGCCGATGATTTGCAGGACGAAATTTTCAGTATCCCGCCGCAAGCCGTACGCAGTCCGCTGCACGGGCCTCAATTGGCACGAACCGCATGCCATGAAGCCGGTCATGCCCTGATTGCATTGCTGCTTCCGGGTTTGCGCGAGCATCTTCAAGTCGCCTCTATCGTCGCCGATGATCAGGGGGCTTTGGGGTTTGTTGGCGTCAAACATGCTGACCGCAATCAAACACGCTCTGAACTCATGGACCGGATCTGTATGGTCCTGGGGGGGCGCGCAGCCGAGTCATTGATTTATGGCGAAAACGAGGTCAGTACCGGTGCCGGCGGATACAGCACGTCAAATGATCTGGCTGTTGCACGGCGCCTTACTGAGGCAGTAGTTGGCGTCTATGGTTTCAGCAACGCCCATCCCAACTGGCACACGACAACGCCAGACGAAAAGGAAATGCAGGCCTTGATTGCAGAACAGTATGGGCGAGCCTTGTCACTGCTTGAATCAAATCGCAAGCACCTGATCAATCTCAGTGACACGCTACAAAAAGAACACGTGCTTGACCGGGACGCCCTGCTCAATTTTCTGGATTCTGCCAAAGCATGAGCCAGGCCCCATCCGATCATGCCCAAGGCATTGAAAACTGGCTAAAGTCGCTGGACCAATGGTATTGCGGCATTGAAGACAACAGTCACTATCTGGAATCCGCCTACTGCCATTTCGAACGAGGCGACGACGGCAACACTTACCTGAACGCCACCGTGGTCTTGCAGGCCACGCAAACCCGTTCTGAACAAAGTGCTGACAGCATCGTCGCCACTGAAACCCAAGAGCCCGACCAGGAGAATCGTCAGAAAGCGACAGATAGCGTGCCGGTCACCAACGAGCGCCCGAGATTATTGACGCTGTTGCCTTCCAGGGCAGAGGCGGCTCAAGGAAAGGTCGTCGTTCGCCAGCCCCCAAAGGCAACAACCCCGCCTGCGCAGGATAAACCTGCTGCAGACAGCGAAGATAAAAAGTCACCGGCACAGACTTCGCAAACGCAAAAAGAAACCGTCAGTAATTTCATTAACGAGACAAACCCTCGTTTCAATATTGACAACAATCTGGCTGGCCGATCATTCAAAATGACTGAAAACTCGGCCCTTAACCGTGACTTGCTTGAACTCATCACCCTGGGACGCCCTCCGGCAAGTTCAGAACGCGGCATCCTGATCCCGATTGTTTTGTCGAGCGACAAACTAAAACAAGAGCCTTGCCTGCAAACTGATGCAGGTCGCTACGGCATCATGCTGCGGTCAGCCTTGCTGGCCAAAGTGACTGGCAGCAAAGCCAATTTAAGTCTCTATATCAACCGCCTGGAAGACATTCGGGCCCTGTTCTCGCAGGCAGAACGCCTGAAACTTTCCCGATGGCAAGCCGCAGCAGTCCATAGATCCTTGTGGAAATTACTGAACGAAACACAGTTATGGAAGCTGCGCGATGAGAGCCATGCTGCAGTCCAGGTGATTCCCAAATCACTGAAGATGCTGCCCGCTCAATTACGGAATATGTTGACCGATCCTGTGCCAAAGCCTTTGTCCCGGAAATGGTCAGATTTGCTCTGGCACCGCTGGAACCGGACAATTCCGGCATGGATCAGTGACAACGAACGCAAGCTGACCCTCTCAGGTCACGTCATGGCATACGGCGCTTTTGTATCCCTGGTGTGGCTTTCGCTGCACGCAGCCCTGGCGCCTGACAATGGCATCATCACCAGCCTCATCCATCAGCTGGTGATCTGGCGCTCGTATCTGATGGCTGACAATGCCACCATCGCCATCGCGCTCGCCACTGCCGCCGGATTGATCTATGCACTGACCACCAAACGTCTGACACTGGAAGAACGCATTGCGCTCAGCATCAATGACAAAATTGAAGCCGTTTTGGACAGCATCCTCGCTGACTTGATGAAAGCGAACATGGATGTACAAATCGGACGACTGGGTCGCAGTGAGCCTCCGGGGGGTATTCCTGAAAGCGTGGCACGCAAGCTCGATGAAGTGTTTGCCATGAAAGAATTGGTAAACAGTTACGAAAGCACGGTTCGAGCGCGGCGACGCCATGTGGCTGAAGAGGTGGGTAAAGCCCAGCGCATCCGTGCGGAAAGCTATCAGCGCCTGCGTAATGCGGCGCTGGGCGTCACCGCCAGTTTTGTGTTGTTTGAAATTGGTAGTCGTATCCAGGATCACCGCGATATGCTCGCGGGTACTGATCCCTATTCTTTTTCGTACTGGATGTCCCGCCGCAATGCGGGCAACACGACCCATGGCAGCGTTGCAGATACTGGCAACGCCCCCGCCATCACAGCCCCAGAAGCGATCCTGGACTGCGCGCGTACCGAAATTATTGAACAGCGCCCCCCCAGCCCGGAGTGTCTGGATCAGTGGCGCGACAATGCCCTGGGGTCTTCTTCACAACTGCTTTTTCTTGTCTTTCTGATTTCAATGCTGATCTTCTTTGTGCGCGTCAGTCGTCGGGATGACGGTAATGGATCGTAAACTTTTCTACCCAACTTTAGTCACCGGAGCCCAATCATGAGCCGCACTACCGCCGAAGGCCTGACCCAATATTTCCAATCTTTGCTCGACAGCGAAGGTTTTAATCGCGGCCAAGTGTCGTGGGATGAAGACGCCAGCACTTCAGACCTGATTTTCAAAGTCGAAGGACGAGGCTATGCATTGATCGCCGATGCAGACGACACTGATTTCGTTCGTCTGATGTTCCCGAACTTCTGGTCGCTGGATAGCGACGAAGAATTTGCTGCAGCCCTGCAAGCGATCTCGATCGTGAATGGCCGTTGCAAAGGCGCCAAAGTTCACGCAACCAGCAATAACGACAACATCATTGCCACCGTAGAGTTCCTGATCGACTCTCAAAACCCGCAAATGAAAAGTGGCTTGTTCCTCCGCTACATCCGGATGCTGAACAATGCTGCCGAAGAGTTCGCGCGTGTCATGCGTGAATTTGCCGGGGAATAAACCGGTACAGCGTCATTTGACGCGATTACCATTAAATCAAATCGGCGACCTTGCAGGGTCGCCGATTTGATTTAGGAAGCTGTCACCCGTCAAGAACCGAGACGGTCTTTACGCTCGGCGTCATCTTCCATCAATTCAAACCACATCGCATTCAGCACTGCAACCGCAGCGGCCAAAGGAAGTCCCAAAATCCATGCGAAATACCACATAACAATCTCCAGATACTTTACGGTTATTAGTAGGCGTGGTCAGTGCCGCGTTCGATGGCGTCGGGGTCAACCTTGCCACGCAGCACCGAAAAGACCCAACTGGTATAGGCCAGAATGATGGGCATGAAAATAACTGTACTTACCAACATGATGAACAGCGTAAGGTGGCTTGAAGATGAATCCCAGACCATCAGACTGGCCGACGGGTTCACTGTCGAGGGCAAAATAACAGGGAACATGGAAACCCCCACGCTGCCAATGATGCCGGCGATGCCTAGCCCGCTAGATAACAAAGCGCCCAGCGCACGACGTGCCAGCAACATGAACATGGCCAGCAAGGCCCCGGCAAAACCCAGCGCAGGCACCAACCAAAGCGCAGGTTTGGCCGCATAGTTGGCAAACCAGGCACCTTCTTGCAAAACCACTGTTTTATTCAAGGGGTTTGAAGGGCCCAGTACATCTATCGGGCTGGTGACGGCATAGCCCGAAATAAACCAGTGCATCATCAAACCGGCCAACGCATAAAGCACAACCGTCAATAATGCAGCAACAATACCGAATACGCGCGAGCGCTCTGCAACTGCACCGGCTGTTTTAACCTGCAACCAAGCGGCCCCGTGCATGACCAGCATGGTCACAGAAACCACGCCACACAGCAGCGCAAAGGGGTTAAGCAAACCAAAAAAGGTGCCATCGTAAAAGATGCGCATGTCCTCTTCGAGACGGAAAGGAACGCCCTGCAAGACATTACCCATCGCAACGCCAAATATCAGTGCCGGCACAAAACCACCAATGAACAATGCGGCATCCCAGCGACTACGCCATTTGGGGTTTTCACGTTTACTGCGAAACTTGAAGGCAACGGGTCGAAGGATAAGGGCCACCAGCACGGCAAACATCGCCAGGTAAAACCCCGAAAATGAAACCGCATACAGCTGCGGCCAGGCCGCAAAAATGGCGCCACCGCCAAGAACAAGCCAGACCTGATTGCCCTCCCAGGTGGGACCAATGGCATTAATGACCACCCGACGTTCAAGATCGGTACGGGCTACAAAAGGCAGCAATGTGCCGGTACCCAAATCAAAGCCGTCAGTAACGGCAAAGCCTACCAGCAACACGCCAAGCAGCAACCACCAGATAAAACGCAGTACATCGTACGAAATAAGTTCGTGCAAAATCATGATTCAGCCTCCGTGGCATTAATGGGCAGGCGCCAGGCGCACAGCGTCGGAATGAACAGGGTTTGAAGGTGCTGCGGGCCCTTGTCGAATGGCTTTGACCATCAACTTCATTTCAATGATGAAAAGCACGGTGTAGATGGCCAGAAAGCCGGCAATGGTAAGAAGCACGGTTGAAGCACCCAGGTTCGACACAGCCACTGCTGTTGGCAGTACGCCTTCAATCACCCAAGGCTGACGCCCGACCTCAGCCACAATCCAGCCGCATTCAGCCGCAATCCAGGGCAGAGGAATTGACCACACGGCGATCTTGAGCAATGCCGGGTAGGCATCCAATTTGCGCCGCGCCGACAGCCAGAAAAATGTTGCCGTCAGCAAGATGAAGAACATACCAAGACCGACCATGATGCGAAAAGTCCAGAACAGCAGTGCCACGGGAGGAACCGTATCGGACGCCGCTTGTACAATTTGTGCGTCGGTGGCTTGCCGGGGATCATTGACATAGCGCTTGAGCAACAAGGCATACCCAAGGGCATGTCCATTGTTTTCAAAGGCCTGGGTGACGGCCTCGGGTACGGTCTCGCCGGCCTTCAGTGCGCGAATTTTCTGCAGCGCGTCGTAAGCCACAATACCGTCACGTATACGCACTTCAGCATTCTTCACAAGCTCGTCTATACCCGGAATTTCAGTATCAAGAGAGCGTGTGCCGATCAAACCCATAACCCAGGGTATGTGCACCGCATAGTGGGTTTCTCGCGCTTCTTGATCAGGAAACCCGAATGCCGTGAACGCCGCGGGTGCCGGTTCGGTTTCCCACATAGCCTCAATGGCTGCGAGCTTCATTTTTTGATGCTCGGTCGACAGATAACCGCTTTCGTCACCCAGCACCACCACAGACAAAGCCGAGGCCAGACCAAACGAAGCCGCCACAGCCATAGAGCGCTTGGCCAGGTGCAGGTGGCGCCCCTTGAGCACGTACCAGGCAGAAACACCCAGCACAAAAACGGAAGCAGTCACATATCCTGCCGACACGGTATGCACGAACTTGGCCTGGGCCACTGTATTGGTCAGCACTGCAAAAAAGTCTGTGACTTCCATGCGCATGGTTTGGGGATTGAATGCGGCGCCCACGGGATTTTGCATCCAGCCATTGGCAATCAAAATCCACAATGCCGACAGGTTTGACCCCAAGGCGACACACCATGTTGCCACCAGGTGCCCGACCTTGGAGAGCCGTTCCCAACCAAAGAAAAACAACCCGACAAACGTCGCTTCCAGGAAGAAAGCCATCAGGCCTTCAATGGCCAGAGGGGCCCCGAAAATATCACCCACATAATGGCTGTAATAGCTCCAGTTCATGCCGAACTGAAACTCCATGACGATTCCGGTTGCGACACCCATGGCGAAATTAATGCCAAACAAAAGTCCCCAGAACTTCGTCATGTCTCGCCAGATGGTGCGACCTGTCATGACGTAGACCGTTTCCATAATGGCAACGATGATCGACAACCCGATGGTGAGGGGCACGAATAAAAAGTGGTAAAGCGCTGTGATCGCGAACTGCAATCGCGACAGGTTGACGATATCGAGGTCCATAGTGACTCCTCAGTACAGGGTTAAAACTTCAAATCAAAAAATCAATCAGGGCGCAGCTGCTGCAAAGCCGCATCAAACTCAGGGGCGCCTCGTCGCCAATGTGCGATGACCTGACCTTCACGCAACACCACCAGCCGGTCTGCCAGCTGTGCCTCACGCTTTAAATGGGTCACCAGCAACCAGCCACGATCTTTACCATGAGCGTCCAACTGCTTTAAAACCTCACGGGCCGTGCGGGCATCGAGAGACTCTGTCGGCTCGTCGAGCAACCACAATTTTTGCGGCCTTAACAACAGCCGGGCCAACGCCAGGCGGCGGGCTTGCCCGCCTGACAAGCCCGTAGCCCCTTCACCCAAGTGCGTGTCCAGCTGCGCATCCAGAGCGCGAACATCTGGTGCAAGCCCTGCCGCTTCTAGCACCTGCCACATGCGGTCATCGCTGGCATCAGGATCAGCAAGCCTCAGGTTGTTTCGAAGCGTGTCATGAAACAGATCGGTGCGTTGGCCCAGCCAGGTGAACGGAACGGTCTGAATACTGCCTCGTGCAACCGCTAGCTCGCCCGTGATCGCAGCAATTAACGTCGACTTTCCGGAACCACTGGCACCGACAACAGCCACGCGTTCGCCTTGGGCAACCTGCAATGACACAGATTCCAATGCGTTAACAAAAGCACCAGGGTAACGAATCGACACATCGTTGACTGACAGCATCACGCCGGGCGGAACCGATAGCCTGCGGGAATCAGATGAAGAGTGCGCACCGGGATCGACGCCAGATAATGGCAAGGCCAGCCGCCGCGCCGCCAGCCAGGTTCGCCCAGCTTCCAGCCCTCCGCGACGCAAGGCGGCGAACGGCTCCATGACCCCGAGCATCATCAGTACTACCAGGGCGGCACCGGGCACCCCGATGACCCCCTTGTCAACCAGGAAACCCGCAGCCACCAATGTCAACCCCAGCGTCACACTGAAAAGCACGTTCTGCACTGCACCAGTGCTGCTGTCCAGACGATTCAGGCGTCGGTCAGCCTTGGCCAGTTGACGATCGGTGCGGGCCATTGCAGCGCACTGTGACTTGATTCTTTGCGCCATTAACAAATCTGTTTGACCGGATACCAGATCAATGGCCTGGGCACGCAGTCGTTCAGTCGCGAATGTTTTACGTATCACTGAGCGACGCGCCGACACGGCCAGCGCCATCGGCACACAGAGCCCCGCAACCAGCAACCAAAGACCGAAAATGACACCGAACCAGGGCTCAATGACGCCAAAGATCACCACGCAGAAAAGCGCTGCACCGCAAGCCGCTACGACGGGTACCAGCACTCTCAAAAAAAGCGACTCAAGTGCATCGAGGTCACCCGTCAAGCGCTGTAAAACGCGGGCCGGACCAAATCGGAAATCAGCCGATGGCCCCCCCCCCCAACCCAGGAAAAGACGCTCGCGCAAACCGACCAGCGTAGCCAGTGTTGCATCATGCGTCACCAGGCGCTCGGCGTAGCGCGAGGCCGTGCGCCCCAAGGCCAGCAAGCGGATGCCTGCCGAAGGCATGAACACATCAAAGGTCAACGCTGTTGTCAATTGCAAACCGGCTATCGCCGTGGCCGACAAGAACCAGCCTGACAGGCCCAGCAAGCCAACGCCCATCACCACGGTGAGCGCAGCCAAGGCACAACCCAGAAACATGCGCCGCGCCAAAGTGCCGAACAGCGCGACAACGACGGGGCGCCACCACACAGAAGATACGACTTTTGCCGTCATGCCTGCCCCCGCTCTTTTGAAAGCAAGGCACAGGAACCCATCTGAATGACACGATCCATTCGGGCGATCAGCAAAGGATCATGGGTGGCGACAACCAGGGTCCGGCCCTGGGCACCAGACAGCAATGTCTGACGAATCACCCCCGCTGTTTCATGGTCAAGATGCGCCGTGGGTTCATCCACCAGCCACAGGGTCCGATGCGTTGCAATCAGCAGCCTTGCCAGGGCCAGCCGTGCGGCCTCTCCGCCTGACAGGCCTACCCCCCATTCGCCCAGCATGGCACCTGGATGCGCCTGACGAACCTTCGACAAACCTGCGCTACTGATAGCCTGGGTGAGCTGCTCTGGCGAAAAGCTGGCCGCAGAGAGCGCCACATTTCTGGTAACAGACCCGCTGAATACATGAGGACGTTGCCCCATCCAACCCATGCCGGCACGCAATCTGTCAGCGGAATCGGGCGTTAAAAGATCCCCCGCAAGGGTAATTGAGCCGCTATCGGCAGGGAGCAATCCGGCCAATAATGACAACAACACGGTTTTACCTGCACCGCTGGGCCCAACCAATGCCACTTTCTCGCCTGGCGCAATGTCGATATCCAGGCCACTAAAAACTGGCGCTTCGCCGGGAAACGCAAAATGTAATGAACGCACTGTCACTGCGGGCCCTTGCCTTAAAGCAGTTGTTTCAAGGGTTTGTGGTGCCTCATGAAACTGCCGCGCGTCACCCTCGCTTGCGCTGCCCTGAACAACAGGCAAGCCGGCATGCACCAGGTGCTTCAAGGCGTCAACCGCCGCCTGGCCTGACGCCTTGTCAT
>CAYTSJ010000028.1:0-11256 GCA_964440385.1 uncultured Pusillimonas sp.
ATATGGGGCACTTTCAGCAGTTCGTGGGCGTCATCACCGTGTTGGCGCGACGAGGCAAACTGCGGGCCTTGGAATTTTTTGACTTCACCCGGGAACAGGCCAAGGCAGGGCGTGTGGCCTTCTTCGCTGGTGGAAAACAGCATTTGCTCGCCGACGCACACGCCTAACAAAGGCTTGGTGCGGGCAGCTTGCAAAACCGCATCGCGCAGGCCCGATTCATTGAGGGTACGCATGCAGTCGGCCATGGCACCCTGGCCTGGAAATACAACCCGTGAAGCGGCCGAGATTTCGGCGGCGCTGCGGCAAATGCGAACGTCGGCGTCGGGGGCGGCCGCTTGAAGGGCACGCGCCACCGAGTGGAAATTGCCCATGCCGTAGTCAACGATGGCGATGGTATTCACGATGGTTACAGAACGCCTTTGGTTGACGGGACAACGCCGCTGGCACGCGGGTCAATTTCGGTGGCCATGCGCAGGGCGCGACCAAAGGCCTTGAACACGGTTTCACACTGGTGGTGCGAATTAATGCCGCGCAGGTTGTCAATGTGCAGGGTGACTAAAGCGTGGTTGACAAAGCCCTGGAAGAACTCTTGCGTCAGGTCAACGTCGAACTGGCCAATGTGCGAACGGGTAAAGGGCACGTGGAACTGCAGACCGGGGCGACCGGAAAAATCAACCACGACACGAGACAAGGCTTCATCTAGCGGCACATACGAATGGCCGTAACGGCGCAAGCCTTTTTTGTCGCCGACCGCGGCGGCAAAGGCCTGGCCTAAGGTAATGCCGACATCTTCAACGGTGTGGTGGTCGTCAATGTGCGTGTCGCCGTCGCAGTGGATGTCGAGGTCGATCAGGCCGTGACGCGCGATCTGGTCGAGCATGTGGTCAAGGAACGGGACACCGGTATGGATGCTTTGGCGGCCGGTGCCGTCAAGGTTGATGGCCACACGGATGCGGGTCTCGTTGGTGTTGCGGGTAATTTCGGCGGTACGCATAATGGTCTTAAAGAGTGGGGCTTGGCCCCAGGCAAAAATCAGGTGCTGGCATCAAGCCGGTATTCGGCGCTGAGCGCGTGGGCTTGCAGGCCTTCGCCATACGCAAGTTGGGCAGCAATTTTTCCCAGTTTTTGTGCGCCTTGATGCGACACATGAATGATGCTGCTACGTTTCTGGAAATCATACACCCCTAAAGGTGATGAGAACCGCGCCGTGCGCGAGGTAGGCAACACGTGGTTTGGCCCGGCGCAGTAGTCGCCCAGCGACTCTGAACTGTAGCGCCCCATGAAAATGGCACCGGCGTGCCGGATTTTTTGGGCGACTTCAGGCGCGTTTTCTGTGGAGATTTCAAGGTGCTCGGGCGCAATGTCGTTGGCAATGGCGCAGGCTTCATCAATGTCTTTGACCAGGATCAGGGCACCCCGGTTCGACAGGCTGGTGCGAATGATGTCGGCGCGAGGCATGGTGGGCAGCAAGCGGTTGATGGCGGCCTCGACCTGATCAAGGTATTGGGCGTTGGGGCACAGTAAAATCGATTGTGCCAGTTCGTCGTGTTCGGCTTGCGAGAACAGGTCCATGGCGACCCAGTCAGCCGGCGTGGTCCCGTCGGCGATGATGAGAATTTCGCTGGGGCCGGCGATCATGTCGATGCCGACAGTGCCAAACACACGGCGCTTGGCAGCGGCGACATAGGCGTTGCCGGGGCCCACGATTTTGTCGACGGGTTTGATGGTTTGGGTGCCGTAGGCCAGTGCGCCCACGGCTTGTGCTCCGCCAATCGCCCAAACGCGATCAACGCCGGCAATGGCTGCCGCTGCCAGTACGATGGGGTTGCGCACGCCGTTCGGGGTGGGCGTGACCATGACGACTTCAGAAACCCCGGCCACTTTGGCGGGGATGGCGTTCATCAGCACCGATGAAGGGTAAGCGGCTTTACCGCCCGGAACATATAGCCCGACGCGGTCAAGCGGAGTGATTTTCTGGCCCAGTACCGTGCCGTCGGCTTCAGTGAATGACCAGTCTTGCGTGCGCTGGCGCTCGTGGTAGGCGCGCACCCGCAGCGCCGCGGCCTCAAGGGCTTCGCGCTGGTCATCGGGCAGGTTTTCCAGGGCTTCAACCCATTCGGACCTGGGGATTTCAAGCGCCGCAATGCTGTCGGCCTGAACCTGGTCGAAACGTTGGGTGTATGCCAGTAGCGCGGCGTCACCCTGTTCTTGCACCTGCCGAAGGATGTCGGCGGTGGCGCGTTCGATGGATTCGTCTTGAGACGCATCGAAGGCCAGCAACTGGCGCAGTGTGGCTGCGAAGTTTTCTGAGGCGGAGCTGAGGCGTTTGATGGACAGCATGATGACCCTGACAGCGGTAATTAAGCCAATACTATGACAAAAAAGAATAGCGGGGTCAAAGCGGCAGGTTGAAACCCGCCTGCCGCTTTGAGCAAGCGTGGTTTATTTGTCGGCCGAGGCGTGTGCGAAAGCGTCGATCAGGGGTTGTAACCGGGCCGCACGGGTTTTCAGCGAGGCCTGGTTGACGATCAGGCGCGATGAAATATCGACAATGTCTTCGACAGCCACCAGATTGTTGGCTTTCAGGGTGCCACCGGTAGAGACCAGGTCGACAATGGCATCGGCCAGACCCACCAGCGGGGCCAATTCCATTGACCCGTAAAGTTTGATCAGGTCAACGTAGACCCCTTTGCGACCGAAGTGCTCACGGGCGGCTTGCACATATTTGGTGGCCACGCGCAGGCGTGAGCCTTGAGCAACAGCCGCCTGGTAGTCAAAGCCCTGACGCACCGCCACGCACAAACGGCATTTGGCGATGTTCAGGTCTATCGGTTGATACAGGCCACCGGGGTGCTGGGCAGCGTGTTCAAACAGCACGTCTTTACCGGCAATGCCGAAGTCGGCCGCACCGTATTGCACATAGGTGGGCACGTCAGAGGCGCGTACGATGATCAGACGCAGCCCCGGGTCGCTGGTGGGCAGAATCAGTTTGCGTGATGATTCGGGGCTTTCGGTGACCTGGATGCCTGCGGCTTCAAGCAGCGGCAAGGTTTCTTCGAAAATCCGGCCTTTGGACAAGGCCAGCGTAAGGGGGGCAGAGGCGGGGCTCATGCGGCGTCCTGTTTGATGCGTTGGATGTCGGCGCCCAGTTGGCGCAATTTCAGTTCCATGTGTTCGTAACCCCGGTCGAGGTGGTAGATGCGCTCGATGGTGGTTTGGCCGCTGGCGGCCAGGCCGGCGATGACCAGGCTGGCCGAGGCCCGCAAGTCGGTGGCCATGACGGTGGCGCCGGACAATTCGGGGATACCTTTAACGACTGCGGTGTGGCCGTCGATGTCAATATTGGCCCCCATGCGACGCAGTTCTTGCACGTGCATGAAACGGTTTTCAAAGATGTTTTCGACAATCACGGCGGTGCCGTCGGCGATGGTGTTCAGGGCCATCAGCTGGGCTTGCATGTCGGTCGGGAAAGCCGGGTATTCGTAGGTACGGAAACCCACGGCCTTGGGGCGTTGGTTCATATAGCCACGAATCCAGTCGGGACCGCATTCGATACCCACACCGGCTTCTTTCAGTTTGTCGAGCACGGCGCCCATGGTCTCGGGGGCGGCGTTACGCAGGGTGATGTCGCCACCCGCCGCACCCACGGCGCACAGGAAGGTACCTGCTTCGATGCGGTCGGCCACGATGCGGTGTTCAGCCCCGTGCAGGGCGTCAACGCCATCAATGACGATGCGGTCGGTGCCGTGCCCTTGAATGCGTGCGCCCATTTTGATGAGCAGCTCGGCCAGGTCGGTGATTTCCGGTTCGCGTGCGGCGTTTTCCAGAATCGTGCGACCTTCGGCCAGCACGGCAGCCATCATGAGGTTTTCAGTGCCGGTGACCGTGACCATGTCGGTACGGATGGTGGTGCCTTTCAGGCGTTTGGCACGGGCCATCACAAAGCCATGCTCGATACGGATTTCGGCGCCCATGGCGGTAAGGCCTTTGATGTGCTGGTCGACCGGACGCTGTCCAATAGCGCAACCGCCGGGCAAGCTGACCCTGGCTTCACCAAAGCGCGCCAGCAGGGGGCCCAGCACCAGAATCGAGGCCCGCATGGTCTTCACCAATTCATAGGGGGCTTCAAGACTGGTGACGTTGCCCGCATTCAGGGTGAGTTCGGCCGGGTTACCCCATTGGCTTTGCACACCGATTTGGGCCAGCAACTTCAGGGTGGTGCTGATGTCATTCAGCGAGGGCACATTCGACAGGTGGAGGGTGTCGGGCGTCAGCAGGCTGGCGCACAGAATGGGAAGCGCCGCATTTTTGGCACCTGAAATGACCACATCGCCGTGCAACCGGTTGCCACCGGTAATCAGTAATTTATCCATTCGGGTTGGCGCTGTATTCGGCAGGGGTCAGGGTGCGCATCGAGAGGGCGTGGATTTCGGCTTTCATGCGGTCACCCAGGGCTTTGTAAACCAGCTGGTGACGTGCAATCAGGCGCTTGCCTTCGAATTCGGGGCTGACGATAACCGCTTCAAAGTGTGAGCCGTCACCTTCGACTTCAATGTGTTCGCAATGAAGGTTATCGCTGATGTATTGGCGTACTTGTTGTGGGGTAGGCAACATGATGTTTAGTTCCGCAGTTTGTAGCCGCTGGCCAGCAGGCGCAAGGTGTACCAGGCAAGTACAACGAAAACGCTGGCGACAACGGCCAGGCTGGTCCAGGGCGAGACGTCTGATACCGAGAAGAACCCGTACCGGAAGCCATCGATCGTGTAGAAAATAGGATTGTAGTGCGAGACCGTTTGCCAGAACGGGGGCAGGCTGTGAATCGAGTAGAACACACCGGAAAGGAAGGTGGCCGGCAAGATCAGGAAGTTCTGGAAGGCCGCGAGCTGGTCGAATTTTTCTGACCATAGGCCGGCAATGATGCCCAGCGTGCCCATGATGCCGCACGAGAACACGGTAAATACCAGCACCCAGCCGATATTGACGGGCATGAGCGGAATGAACAGCATGGCGACCAGCCAGACGCAAATACCAACCGCCAGGCCCCGGAAAATGGCCGCAATCAGGTAGGCCGCAAAAAATTCACGGTGCGAGATGGGGGGCAGCAGTACAAACACCAAATTGCCTGTCAGACGGCTTTGAATCAGCGATGATGACGGGTTTGCGAAGGCATTTTGCAGCATGCTCATCATCATCAGGCCCGGGATCAGGAATGAGGTGTAGGGCAGGGTGTCGTACACCTGAACGCGACCTTCCAGCACGTGGGCAAACACCAGCAGGTATAGCAGGGCCGTCAATACGGGGGCGGCAACCGTCTGGAAACCGACTTTCCAGAACCGCATGATTTCTTTCCAGACCAAGGTGGGGAAGCCGGAGCCCAGGTCTTGACGGGGTTTGAGGATGGGCGTGGTCATAGGGCACCTGCCAGGTCATCGGTGTTCATGATGCGTACGAAGGCGTCTTCCAGGTCGCTGCCGCCGAAGCGGGCCAGCAGGCCCTGGGTGGTGTCCAGAGCCACGATGCGACCGCGCTTGAGCATGGCAATACGGCCACATAAGGCTTCGGCCTCTTCCAGGTAGTGGGTGGTCAGCAAAATGGTGTGGCCTTCTTTGTTCAGGCGCGAGATGAATTCCCACAGGGTGCGGCGCAGGTCAACATCAACGCCGGCGGTGGGTTCATCCAGGATGATGACCGGGGGGCGATGCACCAACGCCTGGGCCACCAGCACGCGGCGCTTCATGCCACCCGACAGGGCGCGCATGTTGTTGTTGGCTTTGTCGGAAAGCCCCAGGTTGTGCAAAATTTCGTCGATCCAGTCGTCGTTCTTGTGCAGCCCGAAGTAACCCGATTGCAGGCGCAGGGTTTCGCGTACCGTAAAGAAAGGGTCGTAGACCAGTTCCTGGGGCACAACCCCCAACGATCGGCGCGCTTCTTTGTAGTTGCTGATGACGTCGTGACCGCAGACTTTGGCGGTACCCGATGTGGCGTGAGCCAGCCCGGCCAGTACGGAAATCATGGTGGTCTTGCCGGCGCCGTTGGGGCCCAGCAACCCGAAGAACTCGCCGTGTTCTACCGTCAGGCTGACGTCGTTCAGGGCCTGAAAGCCCTGGCCTTGGGGTTTACCGCTCAGCAGGTCGCGCAAGCCGCGACGGCGTGGGGGGTAGATTTTTGAGACGTGATCAAGAGAAAGAGCGGACATAAAACATTAAAAAAGTGATGGGGCCCGCAGGCCCCGAAGTTTACCGCTCTTAGCGCTGGTTACGTTCGTTAAGGGCTTTGATCAGCCCGTCAACCCCGTTTTGCGCAATTTGTTGGGCAAACTGGTTACGGTAGTTCTGAATGAGCCAGATGCCTTCGACATTCAGGTCGTAAATGCGCCAGCCTTCGCTGGTTTTTTCAAGGCGGTAATCAACGCCAATGGCCGGGCCGTTGCTTTGTGACATAGAGGTGCGGACAACGACGTCGTCGGCTTCCGGGTCACCGCGAAAGGGCAAGGGGGTGATGGCTGACACGTTGTCGGCCTGACGCAGGGCGCCGCTGTAAGTACGGATGAGGGTGTGCTTGAACGCCTCGACCAGGTCGGCCTTTTGTTTGGGGGTGGCTTGACGCCAGTGACGCCCGGCGGCCAGACGTGTGGTCTTTTCAAAATTGACGTAAGGCAGGATGTAGGTGTTGACGATTCCGTTCAGCGTGCTGATGTTGCCGTTTTTGGCCTCGGGTTCTTTTTTGAGGGCTTGCAGGGCGTTATCGGCAACGACCTGAACGAAATCGTTGGGCGCCGCTTTGGCATTGACGGATTGCTGGGCGGTGGCAGATGCGTGGGGCAAGGCCAGCCCGAGGCTGGTGCCCACCAGGGCCATACCTGCCAGTGATTTGAAGTGCTGCTTTGCTTTTGCTAAAAACTTGAACATAAAACTTCCTTGGGGTGCCCTTGCATGGCAAGGACACCGGTCTTACTGGCCCGCAGGTTGTGCGGGTGCTATTGCCGGTTTTTCCGGCTCGTCATTGTCGCTGTAATCGGGTACCGAGAGACCTTTTTCGTCTTTGGGCAAGCCGCCGCGAGTCGTGTGCCCGGCGTCGGCGTGGCGCCCCTCAACCAGGGCCTGGCGGCGCTGGATGTACGCGTCACGAATGAAGCTGTAGCGATCAAGCGCGATTTCATCGACCATACGGTCGGCTGGCAGCAAACCTGCGCGCAAGTTAATAACCGCGAGGGCCAGGATGCTGTTGCGCAACGGGATGTTGTCGATTTCGAAGATCGGTGAATAAGGTGGCGAAATGTCGACGGCGAACCAGGCGGCCGTGCTGACACCGTCGCGCACCGAGCTGGCACCCAGGAACGGCAGCACCAGGTATGGCCCGGGCTGGAAGCCCCAGACACCCAGGGTAATGCCAAAGTCGTTGATGATGCGTTGCGAGCCGTTCATCGAGGCGACGTCAATACAGCCACCCAGACCCATGGTCGAGTTGAACAAGACGCGACCGAACATGTTGATGCCGTCGTGTGCGCGGCCTTGCAGGAAGCTGTTGAGTGACGACCAAACGTCTTGCAGGTTGTTGAAAATGCCGCTGATACAGGTACGGGCTGGCTTGGGAACGACGGTTTCGTAGCCCGTGGCAATGGGCTTGAGCAGGGCGCGGTCAACGGTGTCGTTGAAGGCGAACATGCTGCGGTTGTAGCTTTCCCAAGGGTCGTCGGGCGTGGGGTTGGCAACGTGGGCACAGCCCGAAATGGCCGCGCTGAGTGCAAGCACTGGAAGGACCTTGCCCAGGCGATTGCCGGCAATTTTCTGGATGAATTTTTTCATGGCGGTTCTGGTGTCTGGTGTTGTGCGGCAGGATCAAGGACCCTGTATCTGGCCGGAATTTCCTGCCTGCGCGCTAACAGTTTCGGGTCCGGGTTGCTTATGGGTTGGCCGGCGCTTCGCTGCCTTCGTTGCCTTTGTCGCTGGCAGAACTATACAAAAATTTGCTGATTAATTCTTCAAGGACGACAGCGCTTTGGGTGAACTGGATAGTGCTGCCCGAGGCCAGCATTTTATCGTCACCACCAGGTGTCAGGCCGATGTACTGTTCGCCAAGCAAGCCTGAGGTCAGGATGGAGGCCGAGCTGTCGGCAGGAAACTTGAAGCCGGTTTCGATGTCGAGCGTGACAACGGCTTGATAGCGCTCGTTATCAAACGACAAAGATGCAACGCGGCCAACGACGACACCACTGCTTTTGACGGGTGCGCGTACTTTAAGCCCCCCCAGGTTGTCAAAGTAGGCCTGCACTTTGTAAGTGGGGGCAAACGAGAACGAGCTGAGGTTGCCGGCGCGCAGCGCCAGAAAGACCAGGGCAATGATGCCCAGCAATACAAAAAGACCTACCCAGAAATCGGTTTTGTCACGCGTCATGATGATTCCGTTAAGTGCTGAACATAAGGGCGGTTAGCAGGAAGTCGAGCCCCAGGACAACGAGGGCGCCACTAACGACGGTACGGGTGGTGGCGCGGGCGACCCCTTCGGGGGTGGCTTTGGCCGTCCAGCCTTCGTACAGTGCGATCAGGGTAACCGCGATGCCAAAAATAAAGCTTTTGATGACGCCGTTGGCGACGTCTTTAAAAATGTCTACGCCGTCTTGCATTTGTGACCAGAAGGCGCCGGGGTCAATGCCAATAAGCAGGACGCCGACGACCCAGCCGCCTATGACGCCCACCATGGAGAAAACGGCGGCCAGGATGGGCATGGCAATCACACCCCCCCAGAAGCGGGGAACCAGAACACGACGGATGGGATCGACAGCCATGACTTCCATGGCAGCCAGTTGTTCACCGGCTTTCATAAGGCCGATTTCTGCAGTCAGTGACGTACCGGCCCGGCCCGCAAACAGCAAAGCCGTGACCACCGGCCCGAGCTCACGGGTGAGGGATAACGCCACCAGCAAGCCCAAGGCCTCTTCAGACCCGTAGCGGTTGAGGGTGTAATAACCTTGAAGGCCCAGCACAAAGCCGACAAACAAACCCGATACGGCAATGATCAGCAGCGAATAATTGCCGATGAAGTGAACTTGCTGCGAGACCAGGCCGAAGCGCTTGAGGGCGGTTCCGCTGCGGGCCAGAATGGCCATGAACAAGCGGGTGAAGACCCCCAGGCTCACGACAGATTCGCGCAGGTAACGACCAATACTGGTGATGGATGCGACAAGACTCATGGACGCTTTCCTTGTTGGTCGAGCCATTGCTGGAAGGCGGGTGTTTCGGGGTAATGAAAGGCAATGGGGCCGTCGGGCTGGCCTTTCAGGAATTGCATAATGTAGGGGTCGGTGGACTCGGACATGTGCTCGGGGGAACCGCTGGCCAGCAATTTGCCCAGCCCGACAATATAAACCTGGTCAGCGATGGCGAACGAGTCGGCGACATCGTGGGTAATCAGGATGGACGCGCAATTGAGGCGGTCAGTCAGGTCACGAATAAGCCGTGCGGTAATGCCCAAAGAAATCGGGTCAAGTCCGGCAAAGGGTTCGTCGTACAGGATCAGTTCGGGCTCGAGCACAATGGCGCGGGCCAGTGCTACGCGGCGTGCCATGCCCCCCGAGATTTCGGAGATGCGCAAGTGGGCCGCCGCACGCAAGCCGACGGCATTGAGCTTGTCGAGGACTTGTTCGGTTAGCTGTTTTTCGGTCAGTTGGCGGTGTTCGCGCAGCGGGAACGCAACGTTTTCGAACACGTTGAGGTCGGTGAACAAGGCACCTTGCTGAAACAAAACCCCCATGCGCTGGCGCAGTTTTTGCAGCTGCGGATGGGTGAGGTTGGCCAGATTCTCGCCGAAGGCGTGAATATCGCCTTTTTGCGCAAAGATTTGCCCGGTTGCGGCGCGCAGCAAGGTGGTTTTGCCCGACCCCGAGCCGCCCATCATGGCCACGACCTGACCTCGACATACCTGGATGTCGATATCTTTCAGGACGGTGAAGTTGCCATACCCCAGGGCGACGCCGCTAAAACGCAAGAGTTCGCCAGTGTCTGGCGCAACATTGGAAGCCATAGACCCGATCAAAAAAGTTGAACTGGCAATTGTAGCTGAACAACTGACATCGGCTACGCTGAAAGACGTAGCCGATGTTTTTTAGCGCGGCAGTGTGGTGACCCCCATCAGGAATTCGTCAACGGCGCGTGCGCACTGGCGACCTTCACGGATGGCCCAGACCACCAGCGATTGCCCGCGGCGCATGTCCCCGGCTGCAAACACCTTGCTGACGCTGGTGGCGTAGTTTTCGGTGTCGGCTTTGGCGTTGCCGCGGTTGTCGGTGTCGACCCCAAAGGCTTTCAGCATGTTTTGAACCGGTGACACAAAGCCCATGGCGAGCAAAACCAGATCGGCTTGCAGTTCGAATTGCGAGCCTTCGACTTCGCGCATTTTCATTTGGCCGGTGGCTTTGTCTTTGAACCATTCGACACGGGCGGCGACGAGTTTTTCAACTTTGCCACCTTTGCCCTCGAAGGTTTTGGTGGACACGGCCCAGTCGCGTTCACAGCCTTCTTCTTGCGATGATGAGGTGCGCAGCTTGAGTGGCCAGTAGGGCCAGACGACGGCTTTGTCTTCGGACTCGGGGGGTTTGGGCATGAGCTCGAACTGGGTGACCGACGCCGCGCCCTGACGGTTGCTGGTGCCCACGCAGTCTGAGCCGGTGTCGCCACCGCCGATAACGATGACATGCTTGCCTTTGGCCGAGATCTGTTTGGTGATGCGGTCGCCGGCATTGGCCTTGTTCTGCTGGGTCAGGAACTCCATGGCGTAGTGGATGCCTTTCAGATCGCGACCGGGAATGGGCAGGTCGCGGGGTGTTTCCGAGCCGCCCGACAGAACGATGGCGTCAAACTCTTCCTGTAATGAAGCGGGTGTGCGCACGGTCAGGCCGTCTTCGGCATCGACTTCGTTGCCGACGTAGGTGGATGTCAGGAACTCGACCCCCTCGGCTTCAAGCTGGGCCAGACGGCGATCGATGTTGGCCTTTTCGAGTTTGAAGTCGGGGATGCCGTAGCGCAGCAGGCCGCCGATACGGTTGTTCTTTTCGAAGACCGTGACCGAGTGACCCGCACGTGCCAGTTGCTGCGCACAGGCCAGGCCGGCAGGGCCGGAGCCCACCACCGCGACTTTCTTGCCGGTTTTACGGGTGGGGGGTTGAGGGGTCACCCAGCCTTCGTGCCAGCCCTTGTCGATAATGGCGTGTTCGATGGATTTGATGCCAACGGCATCGTTATTGATGTTCAGGGTGCAGGC
>CAYTSJ010000029.1:0-9307 GCA_964440385.1 uncultured Pusillimonas sp.
CGATGATGCGGTTGGCTTGTCTCGACGGCTGGGGCAGCGCGTGCGTTCAGCGCGCGCCGCCCGTGCCATGACCCTGAAGCAGTTGGCCAGCGAGTCGGGGATCTCGATGCCTTATGTTTCGCGCGTTGAGCGTGGTGACGGCAACGTCTCAATAGCTGTCTTGAACAAATTGGCGCAGGCGTTGCACGTTTCTATCGATGCCTTGCTGTCTGATCATGACCGCTATGGGGCTGACTATGCCTTGATCGTTGAAATGCTGAAACGTCAATCGCCTGATCGTTTGCGCGGCATTCGACGTTGGCTGGTGTCTCATCTTGAAGAACCACGACCCACAGAATCACCCTGCCAACGCATTGCCCTGACCGGGCTGCGAGGCGCAGGCAAGTCGACCTTGGGCCCTGAACTGGCCGCGGCATTGAACATGCCGTTTATCGAGCTGAACGTTGAAGTGGCTCGGGCGGCAGGCATGTCGATCAATGAGATTTTCTCGATTTATGGACAGGCCGGGTTTCGTCGGCTTGAGCGGCAGTGCCTGGAGCAGGTGATTGAGACTTACCCGCAGGTGGTATTGGCGACAGGTGGGGGTATCGTTGCCGAACCGGCGACTTACGAACTGTTGCTGCATTCTTTTTTTACCATTTGGCTTCATGCCACCCCTGAGGTTCATTTTCGGCGGGTCATGGCACAACATGACGTGCGCATTGCCACGCCACAATTGCAAGAAGAAGCCTTGGCGAATATTGTCAGTGCACTGAATGCGCGTCGTAATGTGTATGCACTGGCCCATGCCGATATTGATACCACCCGTCTGGACAGCGAGTCGGTCAAAAGCGTCGTTGTGCAGTTGGTTCATCAACAGCAGTTTTCTATCGATAAAGAGGTTAGCGCATGAGTGTGTCATCACGAGTTATCCAAACCGTGGGTGTGGTCGGTACCGGTGTCATCGGGGCCAGCTGGACGGCCTATTTTCTGGCTCAGGGCTTGTCCGTCAGGGCGACCGATCCAAGTCCGGGGGCACAGGAGCGGCTGCTTCAAACTGTTGACGCGCTGTGGCCCAGCTTGCAGAAAATCGGGCTGTCACCAACAGCCGATAAACGTCGGGTGGCGTTCTTCAGTCATCTGGAAGAGGCTTTGGAAGGCGTTGATTTTGTGCAGGAAAATGGGCCTGAAAAAGAGTCCCTGAAAATTGATTTGTTCAAACGTATGGATCAGGCGTTACCTGCAGACATTATTCTGGCCTCCAGTTCGTCCGGGTTACTGATGAGCCGTATTCAAAGCGCATGCCGGTTCCCCGAGCGGGTCGTACTGGGTCACCCGTTCAACCCGCCGCATTTGATTCCATTGGTTGAAGTCATCGGGGGCGCGCAGACCTCACCCGACGTGGTGGAACGTACCCTGCGGTTTTATGCGGATATTGGCAAGCGCCCGATTCACCCGCGCAAAGAGGTTAAAGGGCATATTGCCAACCGGCTGCAGGCGGCCTTGTGGCGTGAAGCATTCAATCTGGTCGATCAGGGGGTTGCCAGCGTCAAGGATATCGACGCCGCAATTGCCCACGGTCCGGGTTTGCGCTGGGCGTTGCTGGGGCCTTTCATGAATCTGCATTTGTCGGGTGGTGAAGCGGGCATTGAGCACCTTCTGGACCATCTGGGTGGTCCGATTGAAGACTGGTGGCATGATCTGGGCGACCCTGCCATGACGCCTGAACTGAAGCACAAGGTCGCACAAGGGGTACGCGAGATGCTGCATGGGCATTGTGAGTCTGACTTTGTCCCTGAGCGCGACCGTTTGCTGGTTGATTTGCTGGCGGCCAAGAACGATGCTGGCAAATTGCCCTGATGCGGTGATCAAGGGGGCGACTCGTACCAGATCTTTTGCGGGTTCGTCGCGTGATCCGTAGCGCTGGTTTCCGGCGCCAGCATTTCAAGGGCGTGACCCATGGCCTGGTCAATGGATTCCAGCGGTAGTATTTTCAGAGACTCGCGGGCCTGCACAGGCAGATCGTCCAGGTCTTTCTGGTTGCGTGCGGGCAGCATGACGGTATGAATACCGGCGTGTAATGCGGCCAGGAGTTTTTCCTTGATTCCACCGACGGGCAAGACCAGGCCCCTCAAGCTGACTTCACCGGTCATGGCGATGTCATGTCTGACCGGACGGTTACTGATCAGTGACGCCAGGGCAATGAACATCGCTACCCCGGCGCTGGGTCCGTCTTTGGGTATGGCGCCTGCCGGAACATGCACATGGATGTCATGTTTTTCAAAGTAGTCCCGGGTCAGGCCAAATGCGTCAAGACGTGCCTTGATCAGGGTCAGGGCCGCCTGTGCACTTTCTTTCATCACATCCCCCAGTTGTCCGGTCAGAATCAAGCGGCCTGTGCCCGGGGTTCGACTGGCTTCAATGAAAAGAATATCGCCACCCACCGGTGTCCAGCCCAAGCCGGTTGCGACACCCGGCAAGCTGGTTCGCAGCGCAACCTCGTTTTCAAAACGGGGCTGCCCCAGAATGTCGACCAGATCGTTACGGGTGATATGGACAGTCTGGCTTTTTCCTTCGGCGATCACCATGGCGGCATGACGATAAACGCTGCCTAACTCGCGCTCGAGATTGCGAACCCCGGCTTCGCGGGTATAAGCGTGAATCAGGGTATCGATGACTTCATCGTCGATCTGGCACTGTTCAACAGACAGTCCGTTGTGTTTGCGCTGGCGTTCAAGCAAATATCGCCGGGCAATCTGGTGTTTCTCTTCGGGGGTATAGCCCTGCAATGAAATGATTTCCATGCGGTCGCGCAAAGGTCCCGGGATAGTGTCCAGCATGTTGGCCGTGGTGATGAACAGCACTTTCGACAGATCAAAGGCAATCCCCAGATAGTTGTCGCGAAACTCGGCATTTTGTTCGGGGTCCAGAACTTCAAGCAGGGCTGCTGCCGGATCGCCATGGGCGCTGGCACCGAGTTTGTCAATTTCATCCAGCATCAGCACGCAGTTGCGGGCACCAGCCTTGTGAATGGCCTGAAGAATGTTGCCAGGCAGGGCGCCGATATAGGTGCGACGGTGACCGCGGATTTCAGCCTCGTCATGTACACCGCCCAGGCCCAGGCGAGCAAATTTCCGGCCTGTCGCTCGCGCGATACTTTGACCCAGAGATGTTTTGCCTACCCCGGGTGGGCCTGTGAAGCACAGAATGGGGCTTCGACCGTCAGGGTTGAGTTTCCGAACGGCCAGATATTCGAGAATGCGTTTCTTGATTTTGTCCAGACCATAGTGATCTGCATCCAGGATCTCGCGGGCGTGAGCAATGTCAATGGGGGGTTCGGGCTCGAGGGTCCATGGCATTTCGATGAGCCATTCCAGGTAGGTACGCTGCATGCTGTATTCCGCCGCAGCATCATTCATTTGCTCGAGCCGCTTCAGGGCTTTGCGGGCGGCGATCTGGGCGGCTTCGGGTAGTCCGGCGGCCTCTATTTTTTTCCGTAACTCAATAATGTCCGTGGTCTGCTCATCGTCTTCGCCCAGCTGTTCGCGTATTGTTTTCAGTTGTTCCCGCAAGACATACTCACGCTGGCGGTCATCCACACGCTCACGCGTTTCCTCCACAATATCGTTACGGATGCGCAAGACTTGTTCCAGCCTGCCCAGGTGCAACAGAACCTTGTCCAGCCTGGGGATCAGGTCGAAGGTGGACAGAATGTCCTGCTTGTCTTCGGGTTTGATGTCGATCATGCCCGCAATGAAATCGGCCAGAACGGTTGGCGAGTCCATGCTTTGGGTGATGTCACCAAGCGCTTCCGGTGCTTCGGGCAGCATTTTGATGACATCCGCGGTTTGTGTTTTAAGCTGCAGCATGCGGGCGTCGACCTCGGGTCCTTCGACGGCCATTTCTTCGTGGCGAATGACTCGCGCGACCAAAAAGGGGTGCCCTTCGATGAATTCGATAATGCTGAAGCGTTGTTCGCCCTGGCAGATGATGTGATGGTGATTGTCGGCCGTGGTGACGTAGCGCAGAATGCTGGCCGTGGTGCCTATTGGATGAAGATCATTGGCGCCGGGGTCATCGACTTCCGGATCTTTCTGCAACACGATGCCGATGGGGCGGTTGGTTCGAGCGGCGGCCTGGGCGGCGGCAATCGAGCGGGTACGCCCGATGCCAATGGGGACCACCAGATGCGGAAAAAGCACAAAATTGCGAACGGGTACCAGAATCAGCGCATCGTCAGGTAAATCAAGGTCAGTAGTGCCGGGATTTGTCATTGTGACCTCCACGTTGTGGTTTTAGCGCATTTTTTTCAGCGTCAGGTTCAGGCAGCCGTGGCTGAGCGACGAATCCTGGATCTTGAAATGGCCCGTTGGCAGCTGGATATGGCGCTCGAACCGCCCGAAAGGAATTTCCAGTCGTTTCAGGTGAGCGCCTTGCGGTCCCGGCATGGGTCGATGGGCCAGAACATGCAACAGATTGTCCTCGATGGTGACATGCAGGTTATCCGGGTTGATACCGGGCAATGCAATCACAATCGACAGGCTGTCTGTTGTTTCAAAGATGTCGGCCGGGGGCTCCCAGGTGGGGCCCCGCGGGCCACTTGAGCCTAGCAGAAAAAACTGGCGATGCAGTTTGTCAGCACGCTGAAGCATGCTGACGGCATCCAGCCACATGGTGTTGACTGTTTTATGGAGTGCCATGGTGACCTCGTTGGCAAAGTTGGCGAACATGAAGTCACTATAGGTGCTTCATCAACGAGGTGCCATCGACCGAATGGCGGGTATCAGTCCCGCACAGGGCCGGCGTATTCGATAATCAATTGGGCGTTGATCATGCCGTTCCAGTGGTTTTGGTCCAGTCGATAGGCGGCATCAATGAATTCAGGCAAGGTTTCCGGGTGGTTGAACCAGATGGCGTCAAAGCGTTGATGTCCGCGCTCAAGGCTGAGTTTCAGATGCTTGTCTTTCAGCAGACGCTGGTGCACGATCCGGAAGGTATCCCGAAATACCGGGGCAGGGAAGCCGGCTCCCCAAACCTGTTGTTGCAGCAAGCCCGCGACCTCGGCATTGGCATAGCCCGATTCCAGAGAGCCATCCGTTTCAATCACGGGTTCAAAATGTGACTTGCCCGATAAGGTTTTGACGGCGTCATCAAAGGCCGCTTGAAACGCTTCAAAGGCGGATTCGCGCAAGGTCAGGCCGGCGGCCATGGCATGACCGCCAAACTTCAGAATAGCGCCAGGCAGGCGTTTGGACACCAGGTCAAGCACATCACGCAGATGCACGTCAGGGATAGATCGGCCCGAGCCGCGTAACTCGTCATCGCCGGCTTTGGCAAAGGCCAGGGTGGGGCGCCAGCAGGCTTCTTTCAGGCGGGACGCGACCAGCCCGACCACCCCCTGATGCCATTCCGGGTGATAAACACACACGCTGGCGCGATCGGGGTCGTGGCTGGTTTCCAGGCTGGCCAATGCCTGATCTTGCATGGTCGATTCAATGCCGCGCCGTTGCTGGTTGATCTGGTCCAGCTCGCGGGCCAGCGTTAACGCACGCTGTTCGTCATCAGTGATCAGGCATTCGATGCCCAGACTCATGTCGGCCAGTCGACCGGCGGCGTTGATCCGCGGGCCCACTGCAAAGCCCAGGTCGAAGGCGTTGGCCTGGGCCGGATCACGACCGGCAACCGCAAACAGCGCACGTAACCCAGGTTGCAGCGCCCCTTTACGCATTTTTTGCAGCCCCTGGGTGACCAGCAAGCGATTGTTGCTGTCGAGCTTGACCACGTCAGCCACGGTGCCTAGTGCGACCAGATCTGCGAGATTGTCAAGGCGCGGCCCACCGTTGGCAGGGTAGACCCCGCGCTGGCGCAATATGGCACGCAGGGCCAGCATCAGGTAGAAAATCACTCCGACACCGGCCAGGTTTTTTGACGGAAACCCGCAACCGGGTTGGTTCGGATTAACGATAGCGCGGGCGCGTGGCAAGACATCGCCGGGCAAATGGTGGTCGGTCACCAGAACCTCGATGCCGGCATCGATGGCCGCTTCCACGCCCTCGACGCTGGCGATACCGTTGTCAACAGTGATCAACAGGTCGGGCTTGCCGCTACAGTGACGGGTGGCCAGTGCGACGACTTCGGGTGAAAGCCCGTAGCCCGTTTCAAAACGATTAGGGACCAGGTAGTCGACATCGGCGCCCATGCTGCGTAAGGCGCGAACGGCGACCGCGCAGGCGGTGGCACCGTCACAGTCGTAGTCAGCGATCACCAGCATTTTTTTGCGGGCATCAATGGCATCGGCCAGCCAGTGTGCGGCGTCATCGACATGGGTCAGTGTTTGCGGAGGAATCAGATGGGCCCACTGTTGACCGATTTCATCCGCGCTGCGAACACCGCGAGACGCCCATAATCGGGCCAGCAACGGGTGTACCCCGGCCGAAACCAGGGTTGCAGCCGCCTGATCCTGGGCGGGGCGGGTTACGAGTTTTGGGGTGACCACCAATGTCTCCAGTGAGTGCGTCTTGAAAAGTAACGGGCGATGCGTCCAGCCAAGGCAGCAGGGGTCAGGGTCACGAGTCGGTCTTCACCCAGTAGCACCAGCGTATCGTCAGGCCCTAGCTGGGCGACCTCGTCGTTAATGGTGGCCATCGCCTGCAGCCAGCGGCCCCAGTCTTGGGCGCTGAAACTGTCTTGCAATGCCGGAAGTGTCCGAAAGTTTTGTGCGGGTGTTACCAGCTGGTTGGCACGCGCACCGCCAAAGACCCATAAACTGTTGACAGGCGCAAGACCTTGCGTTTCCCGTTCGCGGTTGACGGCGTGGTCGTGCCAGGTCATTTGCAGTTCGTTGATCAGGCGTCGTAACGGGCGAGAGGCGGCGTCTTGTGGCCACCAGTCATTGACACGCGTGTTGCTGACCAGCGTCGGGCTGGTGCTGGCCGGCGTGATTGCAGGAGGCAACTGAATTTGCCAGCGATCATGACTGATAGCGATAAGTTCGGTGTCAGGGGCATCAAACAACGGTTTGGCCGCCTCGAATAAGGCTAAACTCTGCGCTGGTGTAATCGAAAGCTGTTGTGCGGTCAGCAAACCTGCGCCGTCGCGTGCCGGCGACACATGCACCAGTTCGGCCAGCCAGATTGACTGGTCTGGCGATGTGGGTGACGGGTGCCACAACGGCCCCAGGCCTGACGACATGTTTTGGGTGTTTTCCGGTGTGAAGCCATGCCGCTGCAACATCCAGTATTCAAAACTGGTACAGGCGGTTTCAAGCAGGTTGATGTGCTCGACGCGGGCGCGACTTTGCACAAACCGTTGCACGAGGGCGGGCGCGGCTTTTTCGAGGTACGGTGTGATTTCGCGTGCTACGCCCGTTTCAGGAAGGGCGCCAGGAATGACGATTTGCATGGCGTTATTGTAGTGTTATTGACAGTGTGGTGATTTCAAACATGTCTTATGTTTTCTGGATAGGCAGTCGCTATGCCGGTTTGGCCCGGGCACGCGGCAGGGCGCGCAAACGTGATCGTTTCGTGTCTTTTATCGCGGCCAGTTCCATGGCGGGTATCGCCCTGGGGGTGGCTGCCCTGATTATCGTGCTCTCGGTCATGAACGGGTTTCAGACCCAGGTGCGTGACCGTATGTTGTCGGTGCTGCCGCACATTGAACTGTTTGTCCCTTCGGCGTCACCGTTGCAGGTGCTTGAGCAATGGAAGTCCATTGCTGATCAGGCCGCATCGGCCAGCCCGGCCATTACCGGGCAGGCTCCTTTTGTATCAGCGCAAGCCATGGTGGCTCGCGCCGAGTCATTGAACGGGGCGCAGTTGCGCGGTATTGACCCCGCGGCCGAATCGGCAGTGTCTGATCTGGATGACCAGATTGTGACGGGCTCACTCGACGCCTTGCAGGCTGGTGCATTCAATATTGTCCTGGGCAACCAGCTGGCCCGTGCGCTTGGCGTCACCGTCGGTGATACGGTCATGGTCCTGGCACCGCAGGGGGCGGTTTCTCCGGCGGGCTTTACACCCCGTATGCGTCAATTTACGGTGGGTGCCATCTATTCATCGGGCTACTACGAGTACGATTTGTCGCTGGCCTTTATTCATGTTGAGGACGCTGCCCGTGTGTTCCGTGACACGGGCATCAGCGGTGTCCGTTTGCGCATCACTGACATGCAGCAAGCACCGATTGTGGCGCGTGAGCTGATGCGCGCTTTGCCCCCTTACGTGCGTGCCAGCGACTGGACCCAAAACAACCGAACCTGGTTTGCTGCAGTACAAACCGAGAAACGCATGATGTTCCTGATCCTGGCCCTGATCGTTGCGGTTGCCGCGTTCAATTTGTTGTCGTCATTAGTCATGGCGGTGAAGGACAAGCAGTCAGATATCGCCATTTTGCGCACCCTGGGTGCAACGCCAGGCGATATCGCCCGTATTTTCCTGATTCAGGGCGCCCTGATCGGCGTCGTTGGAACGACTCTCGGGGTGGTGTCGGGTGGTCTTGTGGCCTACAACATTGATGTGATCGTTCCCTTTATTGAAAACCTGATGGGCGTTGAGTTTTTGCCTCAGCAAATTTATTTCATCAACGAGTTGCCGTCCAACCCGCAGGTTACCGACATTGTGGTAATTGGTCTGACGTCACTGATCATGTCGTTGTTGGCAACGCTGTACCCCAGCTGGCGTGCGTCGCGTCTTCAACCCGCACAGGTGCTGCGCCATGACTGATTCTAAAGTTTTCAAGAAGGGTAATGTGCTCGAGGCCGAACACCTGACCAAAGTTTATGAGGAAGGCGGCAGCCGTATCGATGTTTTGCGTGGCGTCAGCCTGCACGTGGCGGCCGGTGAAATGGTGGCGATTGTGGGCGCCTCGGGTTCGGGTAAAAGCACCTTGTTGCACGCTCTGGGGCTGCTTGACCAACCCACTTCTGGCGAAGTGCGTATCAATAACGAGCCTACCTCGGGGTTGTCCGAGGCCAGGCGCAGTGCCTTGCGCAACCAAAGCCTGGGGTTCGTGTACCAGTTTCACCATCTCTTGCCCGAATTTTCGGCGCTTGATAATGTGGCGATGCCTTTGATTATTCGTGGTGAAAAGCGATCTGCCGCGCGTGAAGAGGCCCAGGTCATGCTTGAACAGGTCGGCCTGTCGCATCGGGTCAATCACTTCCCTGGGCAGTTATCGGGGGGTGAGCGTCAGCGTGTCGCCCTGGCCCGGGCTTTGGTGACCAATCCCGCCTGCGTGCTGGCCGACGAGCCCACCGGCAATCTTGACCGTAATACTGCCCGGGCGATGTTTGACCTTCTGGTCAAAGTGAACCGCGAGGCTGGCATGGCCTTTG
>CAYTSJ010000029.1:9317-11246 GCA_964440385.1 uncultured Pusillimonas sp.
GGCGGCGTTGTCCCATCGTCAGTTGTATATGGACGAGGGCGTGCTGGTCGACGCAGAGAAGTACCTGGCGGCTCACAGGCATGCTGATTGATACCCATTGCCACCTGGATGCTGCCGAGTTTGATCCTGACCGTGATGCCGTCATCGTCAGGGCGCAGCAAGCCGGGGTATCGGGGGTTGTGATCCCCGCTGTGGAAGTGGGTAATTTTCAGGCGGTGCAGTCTCTGGCCCATGCGCTACCGGGCGGCTGCTATGCCTTGGGCATACATCCTTTGTATGTACCCAGGGCCAATGACGCCGATCTGATTATGCTGGACGCGTGGTTATCACGGCACATCCATGATCCCAAACTGGTGGCAGTGGGTGAAATTGGTCTTGATTTCTTTGTCTCCGAGTTGTGCGAGCCGGCCCACCGTGAGCGGCAGCAGCTTTTTTATGAAGCACAGCTCGACCTGGCCTTGAAATATCAATTGCCCGTTTTGCTGCACGTGCGCCGCTCCCAAGACATGCTGTTACGGGCGCTTCGACGCCGCCCTTCAGTGAGCGGCATCGCGCATGCGTTTAATGGCAGTTTCCAGCAGGCAGAGCAGTTCATCGCGCAGGGTTTTGCGCTGGGCTTCGGTGGGGCAATGACATTTACGCGCGCCTCGCAGTTGCGGCGGCTGGCGACACAATTACCGCTTGAGCATCTGGTGCTTGAAACCGATGCCCCCGATATCCCTCCGGCCTGGTTAGGTCAACCGGGTGCGGCACGGGGGCGTAATGAACCCGCCCAGGTGGCCCGTATAGCTCAGGCTCTGGCAGAACTGCGAGAAGTGCCAGTTGATGACGTTATTAACGTTACCGGGCAAACGGCATCTCGCGTTCTGCCCCGCTTGCCATTAACTTGCGGCTAGTCCGGGTCACGGTTTTATCCACTTTGCGGTCTTGTGCCCGGCCCATGACGCTAGCATCAAGGCTTTTGGGGCGGTCGGGTGACAGGTCGATTATGCGGGTTGGCCATGCTGTGCGCAGCAGGTGCGGTGCATCTGCTGCCGCGTATGCCTTCTGGGGGCGCACTGGGGCTGACACTGATCGGGGTGTTGCTGCTGGGGCGAGTCCTGCCGGTGCGCTGGCAGCCCTATCGATACGCCGTGTGGGCTGTTTTTTTCATGTTTTCGTTCACGGTATGGCGTGTCGAATGGCGGCTTGCTGATCGGCTGACGGAAGAAAACGAAGATAAAGTCTCGCGTGTGGTGTTGCGCATCGCAGGTTTGCCCAAACGCTCGGCCGACAGTCGTCAGTTTGAAGCCGAGGTTTTGTCGTCACGCCCTGATGGTGTGCCGTCACGCATTATGGTGAGCTGGAATGCCCCGGGCTATGCCGGCATATATGGTCGCCCGGATGCCGAGCCAGCCGAATTCCCGGCATTGATCCCCGGTCAGGTGTGGCAAATGGCGTTGACGTTACGCTCGCCATCAGGGGCCAGGAATCCGGCGGCATTTGATTATGAAGCCTACGTGTTTAGCCATGGGCTAAGAGCCATGGGCTCGGTTCGGGGCCAACCCAAACTGTTGCGTGATGACGGTTGGGTAGGTATTTCCGGTTCGGCGCAGCGAGCACGGTATTACGTTCGTGAAGCCATGCTGCCGCATATTGAAGGGCAGCGCTATGGCGCGGTGCTGCTGGCGTTGACGATCGGAGATCAGGCCAGTGTCAGTGTGGATGACTGGCGCGTCTTCAACAAGGCAGGCCTGACCCACCTTGTTTCAATCAGTGGCAGCCATATCACGATGATTGCTGCCATTGGTGGATTGTTAACCTTGGCGATATGGCGCCGTATGCGCTGGCGTGGTCAGGCGCTGGCCGAGCGCATCCCTGCCCAGGTGGCGGCTGCCGTTGTGGCCCTGGCTGTTGCCTGGTTGTATTGCTTGCTGGCGGGGTGGGGTG
>CAYTSJ010000030.1:0-11145 GCA_964440385.1 uncultured Pusillimonas sp.
GGAAGAGGCAATAACTGAAATTGTTCTACTTGTAAGATTCTGATAAGGCGTACCTATAGACCTTAATGGCAATAAATTTTGCCATTTTTGAGCAGATCCAATCCCCTGGCCATGCCACTTGCCATCGGATTGGCAAGAAAGTATCAAGCCGTTAGCATCTCTTCCTACCAAGCCATTCGGATAACAAGCCTGTCCTTCAACTGCGACACCATCAATCTGCATGTATTCGCCGGACTTGACCCGGCCAGCCGCTGACAGATTCCCTGCTTGATCCACGCTAGCCAGTTCGGCCGTCCAATTGTTGTTCACCCATCGAAACCGGCCATTGTCATTCTGCAACCAAATAGACTGGCCATTGGCCGCTGTCATCTGCATTCGTTGACCTTGACCCACCACCCAATTCAGTGAGGCGGCTTCATTCCAGATCCCGTTTTCACACAACATTGCTTTACCAGCGGCGTTGCGTGCAATGGCCCCATTGGGTGAGCAAGCTGTTGAGGCAGTAACGATGCGGGTTAAATGTGCTTCGGCTGTTTGAACGACTTCGGCATCCTTGATCGAGTTGTCAGCCATGTCGATATCGGTATTCATCCGGTTAACCTCTGGGCGTCCGGGTACCGCGTTTCTGTAGAGATAGTCAGCCAGATACCCAGCATCGCTGTAGAACATGCCCACAGCCAAGTGACCCGCGCCCGGATTGGCACCAAAGCTACTTACCGCGACTTGCCAACCACCGTTATTGCCAATGGCTTGTGTGGGGTCGCCTGAACGGATACTGCCGCCCGCTTTGAGCTTGCCAGCGATACGGATTAATTCGTGGTCAGGAATGGGCTTCCCACCCTCAGTCAGCACCAGAGGCTCAAGGACATTGCGTTGATTTGCGCCAGACCCTTGAGTCACATATCTGATCCGCAGGCTATACCCTTGCGAGTAGGGGTTGAGGTTCGATAACGCCTGGCTGAGATAACCGTTATCGCGAAGCGTGGCCGCGGCGATGGTTGTTGCCGCACCGTTCAACGGGAGCGTGCTGGTCAGCTGGGCGTAGTTATCTTGAACATATTGAGCGGCAGCTAAGCTAACTTTTTCCAGATGTGCGGCGGTTTCGTTGATCCGGGGGGTCGCCCGGTAGCGTGCCAAAGATTCGCTAAATCCCTGGTAAACCAAAAATGAGATGGCTACCGCCGCCAGCATGGAGCCGATTCCAAATCCTGACTGATTGCGTGGCTGGTGTTGTGTTAAACGGGTGAGGATCGAGTGCTGCAATGCGGAAATGCGAATCATAGGGCGGTCTCGGGTGGATTATTTAGGTGCCGCGAATCCTTCGCGACGCCTGAAAGGCAATGTCGTCATTGAGGCCCATGTAGTTACCGTCCTTGATTTTCCCGATGATGCTGCTGCATCCGGGATCATCCCGATCCAGAAGCAGGCAGCGTGGAGTGTATCGAGGGACGGGTTGGCCTGCTGGACTGCTTGTGTAGTCTTTGGAGAGGTGAATGACCCCGGCCAAAGTCATCGCCAGTCGGGCATTGGCTTCAGCGCTACTGGCGTTGTCTGCACGAAGGTAGGTTTGGTACTTATCAAGCGTTTCTTCGACAGAGGAGGCGTGCATCGTGGCGATGACCGGCATATCCGTGTTGGCAATGTCTTGTGCTTCGATAGCGGTACGAGCTTCACGAATTTCACCGATCAGCACAAAATTTGCGCGAGATCGACGCACGAGTTGAAGTGGGGCGTGATAGCCCCCGGTATCCACGGACACCGGGATCTGAACAACGCGGCCATGACCGCATCGACCCTCCATTCGAACCTCACCGGCCGGATCTTCAAGTGCGATACCCGTACCACCGAGCTGGCTGAGGCGATGACAAAACAAACTGGCCGCAGTCGTGGTCTTCCCGGTACCGAAGCCACCAGTCACCAGAATTAGCCCCTGTAGCCTTGGTCGAAGCAAAAATTGTGCAAAGTCACGCGGCACGGGAAGCTCGTTCAGTGGTCTGACCTGGGCATCAATGCGAGATAAAAACCAGACGCGATTCGATTCTTGTGACATGGTCGTCACACGGAACCGAAGGCGACCGTATTGCAATGTGAACTCCGGGTTTTTGGAGGCCTGACCCAAGCACTGCGCACGGATGGCCTGGATATCCTGCCGGTAGGCTGTATGGACATCCAGAAGCTGAGTCATGCCTGGACCTTCTAACTTCGCTTCACAAAACTCCATGCCCAATACAAGGTCAACAACATTTAAGTCGCTCAAAGAGGTCATAGGCTTAGTAAGCAATAAATGTCAGGTCCGAATCGCCGGTTGCGGCGCACGTCGGCAGCGGTGCAGCAAACTCGCCGCTGTCGGTGGCTCGGGCCAAGAAGCGATCGCAGGCCGAGTCGGGTACATCGTTGTATTGGATTTCCAATTGACTGGCCGTTCCAGTGACGACAACCGTCCCACTCCAGCGGTTGCGCACGGTTCCGCCTGGTTGTGCGCCCGTCATGTTGCCAAAGGCACGGATGCGCTGCAGCGCTGCATTGTCAACAGCCGCGTAAGAGCCGTTGGACTTCAAGGATTTGGCACCACCGACGATAGAGATCAGATTAGTGCTCTCAATCATGACCGAGTAGCTATTGGTGATGTAGCGATAAATGCCGTAAGTGGCAGCCAAAGCGAGCGCGACCAGGGCAACAGACCCCATGGCACCCATGGTGAACATCCCGCGCTGGGCGTTGACGTTCGACTTGCGGTTCAGGATAAAGCGAAGAATATTCATGGTGAAAACCTTATTTAACGAAATGACATTGAGATAAGTTCAAAAATGGTGCTCATCAGCAGGGCGATCCACAAAAGCACCCACACGATGCCGATGGTGTTGGCACGTTTGGAGAACTTTTCGATGAAGTAGGTGGTGTCGTCCAACCAGTTTTCGGCGTACTCGATCAGGGCGTCGGCAAAGCCCGATTGAGAACTCATGCTTTCAAGCACTGGCAGGGCTTCCCAGTCTGGAAATTCATGACCCGCATGACGAAAGGATTCGCCAAGGTTGTAGCCCTGGCGAACGCCATACATAGCGGCGTTTATCCTTGATTTGAGGTAAGGGGTGGCCGTATTGGCCAAAACAGCTAAAGCGCCCTGCAGAGGTAATCCGCTTTTTTGCAGAACAGCAAATGAGTACAGGAACAACGCGCCTTGGATGCGTCGATAAAAAGACCACGGCGCAAGACGATCAGCCTTCGTTCGCCATCGACCGCGCCATCGAGATAACGAAGCGCTGATGACGATGACGCTGATAATCGGTAACGTGATCGCAAGGTACCAGTAGTTGTAAATACTCTGCGCCGAAAAGATAACCAGCTGAGTGAAGGGCGTGTAGATATCGGTGCGGGTCACCTCCATACTGGGCAGAACAACACTGGCGATCAGGTAAAGAATCCCCATCACGCCAAGGATCAGTATCAGCGGGTAAGCAAAGGCACCAACCACTTGCCGCCACATGCCGCCTTGTTGGCGGGCAAATTTGCCTGCCATCTGACAAGCACCTGCCAGGTTTCCTGAAGATTCCCCGGCAGCCAGAATGGCTTGTTCTGCAGGGGGTAGCCAGTCTTGCAATGCCTCGGAGAGTGGCAAATTGCTGTGCAAGATGCCTGCTTGAGCGACTTTTGCGATGGTGGGTTCGAAAGGACGCCGTTTTGCACCCAAGAACAATGCAATTCGGTTGCCTATCTGTTGCTGAGCAGACAAGTGAGATCCAAAGGTCTCAGCGAGTTTGCGCAGCGTCTCCAGCTTTCTGGCTCCCGCCCGTTGGTAAAGGTACATCGCACGATAAAAGTCGATCCGTTGCTCACGCGTGAATGCTTTGCGCCTTGCTCTTGCGTTTAAGTAATGAAGCAGGTCACTCAAGGGCCATCCTCCCAAAGGTGAGCATCGGCATTGAGCGGTGCCACAATTCGCTCTGCATCTGCCGGGTCAATCAAGCCCTGGTTGATCTTTTCAATCATGTGCGCTGACTTGGTTTTGCCGCCGCGCTCTCTGACCCACAAGCGCCGCATGGCTTGTGCGCCTTCGTGTCGGAATTTGGTCAAAAGCGCATGGTCAGTAATGAGCACCTCCGCGCAGATGGTTCTTACCCGCAGCACCCCGCGATAGCAATGTTCACAACCAGGTCCACGTAATCGGACGGTTTGCGCTGTGCAGTGTTTTTCGATGCGTTCGCGAAGCCCTTGACCAATTGAGGCAGCTCCAATAGGGAAGGGAACGCTGCAGTGTGGGCATAACTGTGGGACCAGGCTTTGATTGGCGAACAACCTGAAGATCTCCGGATCACTCAAGTAACCCATGTCGATACCCGCCTCTTGCAATCGGGTTGGTACCAAAGTGGCAGAACTGGCGTGCAACATCCCCCAGGTCAGGTGATTGGTTAGGGCGCTTTTTAACGCTGCGTCCATGGTTTCTCGAAGTCGCAGCTCACCGGCAATGATCCAGTCCGGATTCCAGCGCATGAGCGTCTCGAATCCTGCTATCCAGGCTTGGCCTTCTGCTTCACGACCCAGCCCTTTGCGTAGCACTGCCTTTTGCACCACCCCGTGGATGGGAATCTCGGGTGGGTCTTCCAGTGCGATGACTTTTCGCTTGCTGCCATCGACCTTTTGGCGCAGACCAATAAAGTTGGCCAGCGACGTGGACTTGCCTGATCCAGTAGGGCCACTAAAAAGCGCAATACCAGAAGCGTGTCGCGTCACCTCGGTGATGGCATCGTTTTGTTCCTGCGAAAATCCCAGCTGAACCAAAGACCGGGGCTCGCCCAGGTCGTAGTGCAGGCGCAGTGCCATGAACGGGCGTTCCTCATCCGTTGGACCCGTTGATACCCGCACCTGATGTAGACCCAGGCCGTCAGTGTGGCGTTTCGCAATGCGTCCACTTTGATCGCGGGTCGGATCATAGTGTGGGTCAGTCGCTTCAGACATTGAGTCATAAATGGTCCGTATGAGCTGTCTGGCGCGATCAGGTTTCATTGAAAAACGACGCTCGATGTCGCCCACAATGCGGTAGTGAATTTCCGCACTGTCTGAGTACACCTCAATGAAAACATCGGAAGCCTGTTCCTTGGCCGCTTCAGCAATCATTGAAATAGCCTGGCCCTCTTCGGCTGTGCGGCGCACCCCCGCCAGTCCTCGGGCGGTGGGGTCAGCGGCGGCCGTATAGAGACGCTGGATCTCGGTGTACGGTACTTCTTTGATCGTTTTGTAAGGGACAATCTTCCCTTCCGAAAGCGCTTTGCGTCGATCCAGGCTGGCGATATAGGACCGAACCAACATATCGCTGCGAGCATCGGCGGTCAGGTAAAGAATGCCATCGTCAGTGAGGGCAGCTTTGGTGCGAACAGCGGGGACGGCAAAGTAATCGTGGCCCTCAACTGCAGTGACGATTACGAGTCGATCGCCAACGGATGACTGGGGTTCAGGTAGTTGCTGCGCGGTGCTCGACAGCAAGTTATCCAGCTCGGGTAGGTCTATGCCTGTCTCTGTGTTTGCGTCTATGCCTGTGCTCAAGCCAGGATCAACAAGGGTATTCATGGCAGTCTTCCTTGCGGTGCAGGAACGTAGGGAGAAATACCTGGTGCGCCAGTCTGTGGTTTAGCCTGCTCAGAAGTACGTGAGCCAGAGCTGGCAGCGGTCAAATCGATCAGTTCGTCATTGCGCTTGATCTTGACGCCTTGCTCGTTGATTTGATCAACCACGTAGCCGCCTGGGAGCATGTCTCCGCGAGAGGCAATGACAGAAGATCCATCGCTCAAATACAGTTTGGCAAGCCAGCCGGTAGCGGTTGATCGTCGCCAGGCCAACTGCGGCAATGTTGGATTCGCTACATCCGCAGTTTGCGCCGCGCTGTCAAAGCGACCCAGTTCTGCGCGTTGTTTGGCGCGATTAGCCTTGGCTTTGAGCAAGATTTCTTCCTGCATGATGGCATCCAGCTCACTGACTGTGATGGGAGGTTTTGTCGATTGAGCATGGCTTGAGAGAGGGACAGCCAATACATTGATGATCGCCATCAAGAGCAGGGTGGTGCGTTTATTCACCATAGAGTTCACCTTTTAAAGTCCAGTTCAGTTCCCCATGGCTACCAAAAGCCATGCCCACCTCATGCAGCCGAAAGCCAGTCAAGTCAAAGTCGGCCAGCAGGGCAGCCGGATTGCGAGGGGAGGATTTAATTGACCAGCGCAGCGTTTTCCAGTGGGGAGACGTAAGACGCTGATCTTGCGTGTTGGGTGGTGGCGAATAGCCAGGTGCAAGGGTTGAGGCTACCGAGTTCATTTCAAATGGAACCAGGCGTTGTTGCCACCAACTCATGAACGCAGTGCTTCGCGTATGTAGTGCGGCCAGGGCATCATCGCCGCCTGGCGTAAGGCTTATCGGCCAGTCGAGCGTACCGAGATCACCATCAGAGGAAAACTGAATTCCAACATTTGGACGCCAGCTTTGTGCAGCTTGCGCAAAACCCTGGACGGTGCGTCCATCCGTGCGAGCAAAAGACGCACTGACGGTCTTGGTCGAACAGAGCGCATTCAAAAGAACCCAACCGTCCAAAGTCAGGGGGAGTTCACCGATGGCTTGCGAACAACCTTGGGCCATTGTTTGAACAGAGGGTTGCGTCGTCCATGGACGCATGAGCGACAAATCAGTGGCGCTGGGACCGATAGGGCCACGTAAGCGCTCAAGATCAATGGCACGTTGTCGCGCCTGCTCCTGAGCAAGATTGGCTTGATGGTATTCCCAGAGCCCCCAGGCCGTCATGGCTACCAGTGCTACCACACCCCAAGCAACCCATGTCCCAATGTTTTGGGTATTCAGCGTTGGGCGTTGCCGCAGGCGATGGTTGCGCCGAACATTGGGAAGCAGGTCGGTCAGCTCAACGGGCCTGGCATCTGCCCAAAGTTCAGAGGGTGCGTAGACGATCAGTTCGCCAGCGCCAACACTGCCAGCCAGTGAGTTCCAGAGTTCGCGTATCTTGTGATGCGCTTGATCGGCCTCAAAGACCCCATCAGAGTCGGGGACGATGGCGTCATGAACGGCGGCAGCCAAAGCGTAGCGTCCATCAGGCAAGGCAAAAGCCGCGATGAAAGTGGCACCTAAACTGTCGGCCGCTACAGCCGCCAAAGAGAATGTCCCTTTTTTGGCACGACCACCGCGTACAACGAAGCCCGCCTGTACAACATCCACATGACGCCTGAGAAGAACAACTTCCAGGGCCTGATGCGTGCGCTCGCGTTCACGTCGAGCGATTTTTTTTGCTTCCTGCATATGGTTTTGACTGCCAGGCAGTACTTGCCAATACAGGCCGGAAACGAGAATACGGCGTCCCACTTTGATGGGTGTCACGCCTTTGACGGTTTTAAACAAGGAGACCGATTGAGTCATGTCGCTGTTGTCCTGCAACTGGCCTGGCGACGACACAAGACAATCACAGCATCAAAACGATGCTCCCGTCCGGAATCGCCGCAGGCAACAGAATGGTGGAAGAAATTCGTGGCGATTGAAGTTGACCGTTACGGGCAACTCCTGCGTGAGCGGGGGCATTGACACCCAACATCGTCATCAGGTCTGGCTTGTTGTCCAGTGGTGTGTAATAGACAAAACCTGAAGCCCCTTCAATGAGCACGTGGATTTGTGTTGAAGGGGTAAACCAGCCGGGTAGCCCCAGAGCGGATAAGTCGACAGCCCCCTGTGCAGCTGGGTTAGCAGACCGATATGCCGATAACGCATTGCGCGCAATCAGTAAATCGCTGCCAATGGAGCGTCCCTCTGTCTCATTTCGTGCTACTTGGGTAGTCCTGCCAACTTCAAACACAATTTCCTGAACCGTCAACGTAATGAGCAGGGCCAGAAAAAGCACCGGCATGATCAGCTTTCCTGCGGGCTTGGCATGATCTTGGGTGAAATGATGATGACCAAGACGCGTTTGGTTTTTTCCCGATTACCACCGCCAGTCAGCGCCCAGGCCGAGGTGCCGCCGATGCCTTGCTTGTTCGAGGCTTCGCTGGCTTCCTGAAAGTCTGAAATCACCAATGTTTGACCTGAACGCATGCCAACACGCTGCAGGAATGTTTGCCGATCTACTGATGCGGTGTACTCGGGTCGCTCTGGGTTGCCAGGGACCATTTCAATCCGAGGTGGTGGCGACATATTCAATGAAAACTGCAAGGTGAGGTTGTCGCCATGAATATCGGGCAGGATGTCCATCGCAAAGCCGGTCACGACGCTGCACAGTGTCGTTGATTCAGTCGATCCTACCTGGGCCGTGTTGGTTTGACTGCGGCCACAAACATATTGTTGTTCGTTTGTCAGGTGGATCGGTGTAGGCTGCAGATGCTGCGTTGTGACGCCACGTTGACGCATAATCGACACTGCACCTTGTCTGGATAGTGCGTTCAAGATGGCTTGCGTACCACCAAATTGTCCGGCTCGCCCGGTAGCGGTATCCAGAATTCCAAAACCTACACTTGATGAACCCTCAAGCGCCGAAAATCCGCTGGTGATACCCGCACCAAAATTGCCGTTTAGCGAGCGCCACACCATGTTCCAGTTAATACCCAAACTATCCGAATCGGTCAGTTCAACAGAGGCGACCGTGACATAGAGCATCGCCTGACGACTCATTCTGGCATTGGTGTCGTTGATGTATTGAGCCACCCGATCCAGAACATTGGGGGTATCGGTCACCGTTAGGGTGCCGATTGAAGGCGCGAATGCTTGTTGCCCCACACCCGGAGTCAACATGGCCTGGATAGCTTTCTGAACATCCGCGCCGAAGCGTGACTTGATGCTCATGAGCGTTCGTTGTGACGTCTCACTCGTGGTTTGGCTGGCGCTGGTTCCTGAAGTGCCACTACCTGAACCCGAGGTAAGGCTGGCTCCGCTTGTTACGTTAGCTTCGACATCGAGTTCCGAAGACAGAGCAATACGGAAAGTACGCGTATCGAGATAGTGAATCACAACGGCGTCGTTCCGGTATGACCAGGACAGCCCAAGTTGAGAAGTCACCACATCCAGCAACCCTGACAGGGGCTTACCCAACCAGCGCATGGGTTGAATCTGATTTTCCCCACTGGTCGAATAGGCAAAGTTGCGGCCGTTAGCGCTTCCCATACCGGAGGGCATCGGGGCCATGGGTTGCCCGAGCGAGGGCACCATGGGCGAGCCAGGTGAAGGTAGCATGCCGGTCGGTGCCGAAGTCTGAATTGATCCACCTGCCATGGCTGCCCAAGCATCTTGGCTAATGCGTATAGGCAACTGGCAATCACCGGAAACGATTTGCGTGAAATCCACCAGCGACATCGGGGCGTCGGCGATGAGTCGAACGCGACAGTCTTGCGCTGCAGGGATCTTCTCAGCGCGTGCCTGCGCGGGTTTAATCTGTTGCGTTGAAATCCATGGCTCATCAACTTTAGTGATCAGGTCTCGGCCTTCACGATGCGCATCGATTTGCTCCAGGGCGAGGTTGAACGCTTCCTGAGCAACTTCAGGCGCTTTATCAATTCGGCTGTAAGAGCCGCAACCGGATAAAAGAGTGGCTAGGATGACAGCGCTAACCCAAGGCGTGCGCTGGGCGTTAATAATTTTTGGCATGGTCTTTTCAATCCGTTGGATTTTTCACGACCAACACCTGGTTGGCGTAGGCCCTGACATTGAAAGTGCGTCCCGCGTCTCGGTACGCTCTGAAAATATGCGTTGCTGCCGCCAGAAAGTCCGGGGCATCGATAGAGAAGGGGGCTTCAATTCGGTAATCCGCGCCGGTTGCCCAGCGCACGATCCAGTTGTCATCGGCGCCCCAATTGCTGAGCAGTTCGCTTAGAGTCATTCCCGCTTGAGCTGACCATTTCCGAATCGGTACAGCTTGCTGTTGTGCGGTAGTTACCTGCTCATTAACTGTTGATTCAGCTTGCGTTACCGCAGGTTCTTCCTGAACTTGACTCGTTGAAATGGCATCGGTAAGCGGCTTGTCATCGGTACTCGGTTGGGTTGCCGTCGATGGTTGGATGGTGTCTACAGCCAACGCCGTTGCCTGCTCAGGCGCAATGCTCTGATCGGGGACGGAAAGTTGCTCTGATGCAACGGTCACTTGAGAGGCTGCAGCATGATCAGAAACCAAAGTCTTTTCGGATACAACCATAGGTGCCTGCTGACTTAACTCTGTAGCGCTATCAGCACTCGTCGATGCTGAAGTCGAGAGAGCAGGCTTAACGGGTTCTGGCCAAGAAAAGGTAACTTTGTCCGGCGCTAGCCCATTATTGGTGTTGTCCAGGCGCTGTGCAGGGTTAAATGCAAGCAGGACGGGCCACATTGCAAGAGGCTCTTCAATAACTACCGCAGACGGTTTAGCCTGAACAGGTTGGATCTGCTCTGCTGCCACAGTGTTTAGCACCGAAGAATCTTGGGCTTTAGGGGTAGTAGCCATGCCTTCAGGTTTTGTATCAACCAAGACCTGGGTTGTCTGTTGTGTTGGTAATGGTGAAGGGAGTGGATCGGTGACCGGGGCCTGCGCAACAAGTGGTGGTGCCCATGGCCGGGGGTTAGGTGCAGTTTGGTTGATGGGTATCCGTTGTCCTTGAATGGGTTGCGTGGGTTTCTTTGGTACGAAGCCACAACCACTGACAAACGTCACCGCCATCAACGTTGCCGCTTTGATGTGCAAGTGCATCGAAGTAATTCCGAAAGTTGATGGGTCTGACTGAATGCAATCAGCGAGTCAGGTCTTGGGAAGGACGCCACGCCGAGTAGCCGACACGTTCAAGCTCTGCGTGAGCAGATCGGACATCGCCTGGTTTGCAGATGTGTCGCAATAAAAGGACGACCTCTAAGACCGCAGGCCAAAGATCGTCCGAAATGTCGCTGGGGTTGTCCAGCAAGGTCAGTCGAAGCTGGGCAATCTGATCTGCTACATCACTTTCGTTAACACTGGCTAACCGAAGGCGCAAGTACTCAGAGAGACTGATTCCCAATTTTGCAGCCGCGACAACGTAGCTTTGATGCTCTTCTTCGGACAACCTAATAGAGATCAGTCTTTCAAGTAATTGTCGTTTCATAGTGACGCTCCACGATCACCTGACCAACTTGCTCGGCAAACGCTTTACGGAATGCTGCCTCTCGAAGATGCTTTTC